>JAVBYB010000032.1 GCA_030824255.1 bacterium | reverse complement strand
ACAGGGCAAGAGATCGAGATCGTCTACAAAGGGGGCTTTGTTATCACCTTGCCGTCGTGGGTCTCTGCGTCGGCAGCAGAAGGGGTCGTGGCAACCGAACTCAAGCTATGGCTGAAGAAGGCGGTCAGGGACGACGTTCGGGTTATGGCGGCAGACTATGCCCGACGTCTCAACCTGAAACCTCGCAGCATTCGGGTGTCAGACCTTTCGAGGGGGTGGGGCTCGTGCGGAGCCAAAGGCTCCATCTCCATCAACTGGCATCTGGTATTCGCGCCTAAGCGTGTGCTCGAATACGTGGTTGCCCACGAGTTGGCTCACCTCCGGCACCGGGACCATGGCCCCCGGTTCTGGGCCTATCTGCAGAGCATTTTCCCCGAACAGCAGGCGGCAAAGAGCTGGCTGGAACGACACGGCGCGTCGTTGGGTGAGGACTTCCTGAATCGTTAGTGCGATAGATCAGGTTCTTTACCGGGAGAGAGCTGCAAGCGCACGCTTGCGATCTTAACGCTCGCTCTTGTTGATCGCCTGTTCCGCATCCCGGACGAGTTTCGCGGGGTCGAAGCCCACGACGCCCGCGATGCGGATCAACTCGATCACGTCCAGACGCCGTTGGACGCTTTCCACCTTGGCGATGATCGACTGGTTCCAACCCAACGCATCGGCCACTGCCTGCTGGCTCATTCCAGCCTTGAGACGCCTATCGATCAGCATCCGCACGAAGAGCGCATATGCGTCGTCGTGCAGCGATGTCGTGCGGGCTTTGCGGGACGGGCTCGCCATTGCCAGCCCGGTAAGTCGATATTAGCATAATGCCATAATCGGCTTGTTCGCCTTGTTGGGGGGGTAGGGGAAGATGGCTTCGTGCCAAGGTAAGAAGAACGGGTTTCTGCACGGGCAGTCGGTTTATCGATGCAAGAAGTGCGGCTCGGTGGGTTGCGATAGTTCGGGCTGTACGAACCAGAACGTCCGGGGCGGCAAATGCGTGAAATGCGGCGAACGCGTCGGGTACGCGGACCGCATCTGAGATGGCCGATCAAGCTCCGAAGAAGTGGTACCTTCAGAAGGCCAATGGTGAGCGCTGGGGTCCCGGCGAAATCACCAGTTGGCACGTTGAGTGGGGCTATCTGCGTCCAGACACCCTTGTATGGACAGAAGGACAGCCGGATTGGCTCCCAGCTGAAAAGACCGAGCTGCGTTCGCTGTTCGCCGACGTAAAGTTGCCGCCTCCGCTGCCGCACGAGCGCGAAGCGGCGCAACCTCTGGAAATTGAACAACCAGCAGCACCAGATGACGCAGCGCTGCTGACTAACCGAACAGCGCCTCCGGAGGACTTCGTCGCGCAACACAATGGCGCAGCTGGTGGGCGGCGATCTGAGCCGGCTTCGAACAAGGGCGCGAAAGTTTCAGCATCCATCGGTTGGGTCTGCGGAGTATTCTTGCTTGCCGGGGGCGTGCCGGGGATCGCAGCGTCTATCAGTACAGGCTACACCGGTACGGTGTTCGTCTACGTTGGTACGGTGGTAGCTGGCCTTCTCATTCTACCTCCTGTCACGCGCTCGCTACGTCGGTCCATGCCAGTGCTAAAGGCCACGTGGGCGCCGCCCGCCCTCGCGTTCATTGTGATCTTCGCCATCGGCATGGCTGGCGCTGTGTTCCGGGGCGTTGGCGGTACAGTATCGACATCGCCGTCATCGCGGTCAGCGAGCGGAGGAGAGCCAAGAAACGACCAAACGTGGGCCTGTCGTTCCGATTTTGTGGCCGGGGGAGGAGACCCGGGGCTCTATGACTGGTCTCGCAGTTACACAAGTGATGCGTGGCCAGACATCCAAGGTTCTGTTCCGACCAAGATCGATGGAGAGCGGATCAAGTGCGTCGTCGTTCCGATGAAGGGAGTCGAAACGGACTGGTCCGGCTGTGGGCTCATCTCCGCGCAGCCGAAGGATCACAAGGTGTGTCGGATGGTGTTCGATAGCAGTCAGGACGTCTGGGTGCCAACGTGGAAGGCCCGCTCAGCTCGTTGAAGTTTTGCGGCGTAGCCGATAGCGTTTGGCGGGTCACCGCTCAACCGCTTGCCATTCGAGGTCGAATGGTTCGAACCCGCCGAAGCAGTAATCCAGCACATCCATCACCTGCTTGTCCGGTTGTTCAAGCTTGTGGATGTGCGAGCCGAACGAGAGCACCTTCGCTTGAACACGTGCTTCGGTTTCCGGCGGCACCGGACGGTTACCAGCTCCGTGAACGCTGACCAGCAGCCAGTGACCGCCCGAGAGATTCGCGAGCAGGGCCAGTGTCGGCTCCGGCACATACTCGACCACGGCAACCTTGCCGCTCAGTACGGAAGCCATGTGGCGGTTCGACAGACAATTCTTGAAGCGTCGGGCTGCATCCTCGACTTCTGATGCACCGATCAAGGGGCGGCACTCATCGTCACCAACGAACGGTGGCGGTGGCAGTTTGTCAGCGCGCCGGAACCACTTCTCCGCCCAATTGCGAACGGTAGACGTTCCCTGCAGCTCACGCGCGCTCGTTCGAAGCGTGTCGAAGTCGGCCTCGGTGCAAAGACCACGAATGACGCCGAGCACGTTGTTGAGCCGTTCGGCGTCGGCTTGGGAGTAGGTGAAATTCAGAACAGCGGGGATCAGCAGGGCGGAATCGAGGGTTTCGAGGGCGTCGATCCGCCCTTGATTGAGCGTCACCATCTTCTGCAGAAGATTGCAGCGAGCGAACTCACGGGGCTGATCTTGATGCCACCTTGCGAGTAGGCGGTATGTCTCCGGCAGAACCGGATCACACTCCAGCTTCCTGAGAGCCGCAATGAGTCCCTGCGGGACCTGTTCGAAGCACCCGGTAATGATGCGCGTAGGGGGCAGCACAGGCAGGGCGCGGACCATCACCTGCAGCGGACACGTGGTTGAAGCATCCAGCTCCGAATATCCAACCCGCCGAAGGAATTGTTCAGGCTGGTCGAACGCCCCAAGCGCGAGAGCGAGGTAAATCGTCTGTCGCCAATGCGTTCTGGCGCGGTTCGCGAACAGCAGCAGAGAAGGGAAGGCGGTAGCTTCAGCGATGGTGCCGAGTTCCTTCAGTGGCCATCCGGTAACCGGCAGCCATTCATTCTCGGCGAGCATATTGTGATGCGTCGAGGGAGCGTGTGTTACGCTGGCGACGGTGGTGTCGGTGTCGATCAATCTGGCTGCCTTCGAAAAGGGCGGGCGAGCACGATGCTCAGCCGCTCACAATCGAAAGCGCTTGTCCGGGTGGGTCATGGACCCGCGTTATACGTCCGTCTGGGTGTTGCCAAGGGCGCGGTACACGCTTGCCCTTCCGATCCCGAGCTGCTTGGCGATCTCGGTGGGACTAATCCCCGCCTGCTTCATCGTGCGAACCCGGCTCTCGTCGATGGAGCGTGCCCTTCCCTTGTAGACTCCTTCGGCTTTGGCTTTCGCAATCCCTTCGAGCTGGCGCTCTTTTCTCAACGCCGTTTCGAACTGGGCAAACACTCCGAGCATCTGAAGGAAAGCGACCCCGGCGGGGGTACTCGTATCGATTGGTTGTTCGGTTGCTCGCAGCGTGGCGCCTTTCGCGCGTAGGCGCTCCACCACCCGTTCGAGGTCGGCAACACTCCGGGCGAGCCGGTCGATCCGGGTGACCATCAGGCAGTCCCCCGGCTGGATAAACTCCAGCAGAGTTTCGAGTTCGACTCGTCCCTTAGTGGTGGTGCCGGTGAGCTTCTCCGACCTGATCACTACGCACCCGGCGGCCCTGAGAGCTGATTCTTGGATCGCACAGTCTTGGTCACGCGAACTCACCCGCGCGTATCCGTAGGTCGCCATAGAGCCTCGCGTCTCAGATGCCTCTAGAGCCACGCTCTGTAACGTCTCATAAGGTCTGAGTCAACCCTAATGAGACATTACCAGTGTCTCGGCGACGCGTCCCGAATGGGTAAACCCAAACGAAACCAACCGAAGCGCTATCCTCACGGCTTAGCTGAATTGCTATGCGCCCGATCAGGCAGGCTTTGACGGACGATGGGACTGAATATTCGGAACAAGCGGGGGCCAGTTTGAAATTCAACCGGGACCTATGGAAGGTTCGCTTCACCGTCTTGCCCAGTTGGCCCTGCCCAACCTGTTCTGCCGGATATCTCACTCCGTTGCCTGAGACTATGACTACTCGCGAGACCGACGGCTCGAAGGAAGCTCACGGCTACGATGAGTGGGAGCCCCATTGGATAAAGGCCCGGTTCTCTGTTCACCTAAAATGCTCAAACGCATCTTGCGGGGAAGGCGCGGTCTTGATTGGAGAGACCAACTCCGACCTTGAGCAAAGCTACGACTACGAAGGTCGGACGCAGTCGGAAATTGTAGAGTGGTTCCTACCAGTTTCGATGTTTCCGTTCCCAGCGGTGATTCAAATCCCAGAAGACGCTCCTGACCCGATTCTAGCCGAAATCGCCGCGGCTTCGGCACTGGTGTGGCTCGACCCGGCAAGCTCGGCTCAAAAGCTGCGGTTGGCAGTTGAGCTCATGCTGACTGAACTGGGTGTCCAGAAGCATGAAAACCAAGACGGCTCTGGAGGTTTTCTCGATCTTGCTCGAAGGCTAAAAATGCTTCCCGTCGGCAAGGCTCATGTAAGTGGTCTTCTCCAACCCATCCGATGGCTCGGCAACGTAGGAGCACATGCCGGTGGCGATGGAGTAGATCGTGACGACCTCTTGTCAGCGTTCGAAATACTCGAAACGGCGCTGGATGAGGTGTTTGACGCGAGGAAGCAGAGGGTCCGCGAGACGGCGCGAGAACTCGAAAGTCGGCGCGGGGTGAAGAAGAGCCTTTGATTTAACCCACTCACTGATTCCGAAGGGGTGCTGGGACCATCGGGTCAGGTGGCGAAAGACGGCTACTCGTCTTCGTCGGTCGATATAGCAGCACGCTTCCTCTTGGCGGCATTCTCGCGCGCAACCATCACGCTCGTGAGCCCTTCGCAGTATTCAATTCGGAGGTCTTCGTCAGACAGCTTGTCGAGTTCCGCGCGGTCGCGGTGCGCGCCAAACCAGTTCAACATCTTGTCGCGAGGAGTGATCTTCGTGACTTCCACGAACCACTCAAACAGTTCGTAGGGCGTTTTCGCTTGCTTCGGTGCGGGTTGCACGACGCCAAAATACACGTCTTTGTGCTGGCGGTAATCGTGCAGTTCTTCATCCGTCATCGGAAGTTGTCCGAGAAGATTTCTGCCGTCCCTCGTTGTGATGCCTACGAGCATGACCTTGTCAGTCTCGTTGACGCTCGCCGTCGTGACGGTCCCAACGACCTTGTCGTCGCCTTCGCCAAATTCGTATGTGGAGCCGATCAGAACGCGCGATCCGCCGTGATACAGTTCAGACGGCAGTTCGCCGTCAAACGTGGTCGGTATGGTCAGGTACTGTGTGAACGCCTGTCCGACCGAGAGCGCGTCAGGGTGTCGCTTGTCTTGCTTGTAGCGATCTGACATGCGCATGGGGCCGCGGAAATTGAAGTCAGGTATTCCGAGGCCGTACGGGAACACCACCATTCGCGCGAGTCCTTCAAGGTCGCGATGGAATGGTGTGCATGTCACAAAGACGTACGCCTTCTCGCCTTTCGGCATGGTCGTCTGCGAGTAGCGCTCAAGCTTCTTCTCGGCTGCTTCCATGAAGTCCGGCGGGTTGTCCGGCCCAAGGTCTTCGGCAAGGTCT
>JAVBYB010000152.1 GCA_030824255.1 bacterium | reverse complement strand
AGGACCGCGTGGCGGACGCCATGGCGGAGTTCGAGGCGGCGGCCGCGCAATGAAGGGGTGTGCTAAAGAGTAGTCGCGCAACATCCGCTCATCCCGACGAAAGTCGGGATCCAGGAAACGTGGTGAGACTTGTTCCGGGTTGAAGTTTCAAGCCGGGACAAGGTGGGTGGGCAGCCCTGGGTCCCGACGTTCGTCGGGATGACCGAACGGGGATGGGCTGCCCTGAATTTCAACAAGCCTACTTCTGCGCGAACTCGGCGTTGATTTCGATCTTCACGTCGTCGGCGATGGCGCCGCCGGCGGCCATGCCCCACTGGGTCTTGTTGATCGTGCCCACGGCCTGAAAGCCGATCTTCGGTTTGCGCGGGGCGGGGTAGGATTTGAAGCCGATATAGGTGACGTCGAGCGTCACCGGCTTGGTCACGCCGAGGAAGGTGAGGTTGCCCGTCATCTTGCCCTTGTTCTCGCCGGTCTTGGTGACGGCGGTCGAGGTGAAGGTGATCTGCGGGAATTTGCCGGAGTTGAAGAAGCGGGCGTCGTTGGCGAGCTCGCCGTTGAAGTCGGTGGTGTTGCCGGCGGCGCGGGTCTTCGCGAAGTCGGTCTCGATGGATTTCGGATCGATGGTGGCGGTGATCTTCGACTTGGTGACGTCGGCCGGATCGAACTTCAGCTGGACGTCGAAGTTCACGAAGCGCGCGGTGTACCAGGAGAGGCCGTTGTGCAGGCCCTGCCACTGAAGCGTGGCGTGCGTCTTGTCGAGAACATAGTCGCCGGCAGGCGCTGCGCCCTGGGCGAGCGCGGGGGCGACGGCGGGGCCGGCAAGGAGGGCGAGGGCGGCAAGGCCGGCAAGCGTGCGACGCATATAATGTCTCCTGAACGTCCAGCCGGGGTAGGCTGGAGCGGGCGCAAGGATTGTAACCCGCCGCGCAGCCCGTCCAGTGGGCAAAAGCTGGCAAGAGGCTTCAGAGCAGCTGGCCTGACGCGAAGTTGATCTTTTTGGCAGTTGGGAGACCCCGCGCGCTGGTTTTGGCGGGCCGGCGCAGCTAGCGTCCGCAGCGACAAGGGCGTGGGGCCCGAGCGGGACGTGCCGGGGGGCCGTCCGATCCAGCAGCGACCGGTGGTCCGACAGGACGGAGAAGGAATTTCATGCGTGCTCTTATCACTGCGCTCGCTGCGGGTATTGCCTGCCTTGCGCCATTGTCGGCGAGCGCACAGCAGCCGGACGCCGAGGACAAGGGACTGTGGTGTGTCTATGAATCCCTGGCCACGACCTTCGACTATGAGGCGGTGGCCGAGGCGTACATTTTCGAAGGCGACCTGACGGGCGATCCGGGCGGCGTGATCGCGAAGGCGGGCGCGGCGTGCGCGACGACGCATGGCCTGTCCGAATCCCAGAAGATGGCGGTTGAGGAATATGGCCGGTTCGGAGCGGTGATCGACTACCTGACCGAAGAGCTGATGTTTGAAGGCGCAACAGAAGACGAGATCGCCTCGATCTTCACGGTCACGGATGCGCTGTCGGACGACGACTACGACGCACTCTACACGGACGACTGGTATGACACCGAGGTCGGCGAGCGCGTGAAGGCCCAGCTGATTGCCGCAAAATTTCCCAGCGACGACTATTTCATCGATACCGCGATGAGCATCATGGGTGTTCTGGCGCTGGCTGACGAAGCCGAGTTTGTCTACATCATGGACGAGGACAGCAACTGATGCGCGGACTTCTGATCGCTGGTTTTCTTGCCGTGCTGGTTGCGGGCGCTGCCCATGGTCAGCCGACGCGCGATGCGAAGGACGACACAACGGGCCTGTTCTGTGTCTACAACAAGCTGTCGGCAAGCGAGCACGCCGGCATGGTGGCGAACGTCTTTCTGTATGACACCGCGCCGGAAGATGATGTCGATGGCGCAGCCCTGGTGGTGAATGATGCCGTGCGGGCGTGCGCCGAGGCGTTCATGCTGTCAGGCAGCAAGGCAGCGTCGGCCGCCGACATGGGTATCTATGGCGTGGCGGTGGACCATCTTGCCGACGTCGTTCGCAAGGAAGGCGCGAACAAGCGCGCCATCGAGAAGATGTTCGGCGTCTATGACGCGTTCACCGATGAAGAGCTCGACAAGTTCGAGGGCGAGTGGCGCAGCGATATCGAGTTTTCGGGCAAGGTGAAGCGCAGCCTGATCTCGGCAGGTGTGCCGGACAAGGACGCGGCCATCGATGCGGCGTTCGAAATCTTCGAGGTCTCGGCGCAGGCGGATCAGGTAGTCTTCCTGTTCCTGGTGGATGATCTCTAGCGGGGGCGGGGCGATGACAAGAGGCGGCGCGATCGCGGGCGCGGTGTTTCTGGCGGGTGCGCTGGCTGCGCCGGCGATGGCGCAGATCACGAAGGAACAGCAGCGGATGATGGAGATGTCGTGCGTCTACAACGGCGTCTCGAAGCTTGACGACGACACCTTCTTTGCGATCGGCGACATGGTGATCTACGACCAGTCGGAGGGCGAGGAGTTCGAGCAGCTGACAAAAATCGTGACGGATGTCGCCGACGCCTGCGCAACCGTGCACGGCTGGGACGAGACGCGCATCGGCTATGCCACGGAGATGGGGCTGCAGGGCGTCGTCTCCGACACGCTCGCAACCGACCTGATCGATACCGGCCTGACCGAAGAACAGCTCAGGAAAGTCGACGGCCTGCTGGACACGATGAGCGACGCGGATTTTGACCGGCTCTATTTCGGTACATGGCGGGACGATCCGGCTGAGCGCGCCGAACTCGACAAGCTGTGGATCGCCAACGGCATCCCGCAGTCCGATGTTATCCGTGAGCTGCTGCCCGCCTATGTCGAGACTTCGATCGTCACCCTTTCGCTTGCCGAGCAGTGGACGGCGGAGTTTCCGCTCTAGCGCCGTTTGCCTCGCGCGCTGATGACCTTTAGGTTGCAGCGCAGCAGAGGGAGGCCAATCATGGATGGCTTCGAAGGCAAGACGGCGCGGGCGCGCTACGACTATCCGTTCGCGGAGCCGCCGCAGCCGGGAACCACGATGGAGGTGGCGCCAGGTGTTCGCTGGGTGCGGATGCCGCTGCCGTTCTCGCTGAAGTGGATCAATCTCTGGCTGCTGGAAGACGGCGACGGCTGGACCGTGGTCGACACCGGCATTCCCAACACCGAGACCAAGGGCCACTGGCGCACGATCTTCGAGAATGAACTCGGCGGCAAA
The DNA here is from genome assembly GCA_030824255.1 of bacterium. Classification (GTDB taxonomy): domain Bacteria; phylum Pseudomonadota; class Alphaproteobacteria; order Caulobacterales; family Hyphomonadaceae; genus UBA7672. Next base: position 2,538 of record JAVBYB010000152.1, on the reverse strand, counting down.
CCGGTGAAGCGCATCATCGTCACCCACATGCATCCCGATCACATCGGGCTGGCGGGATGGATGAGCCGGAAATTCCAGTGCGATCTCTGGATCTCGCGGCTGGAATACGTGACGTGCCGCATGCTGGTGGCGGACACCGGACGCGAGGCGCCGGAAGCTGGCGTCAAATTCTATCGCGCCGCCGGGTGGGAACAGGAAGACCTCGACAAGTATGTCGAGCGGTTCGGCGGCTTTGGCCGGGGCGTGTCGCAGCTGCCGGATGGATTTCACCGGCTGAGCGATGGCGACGAGATCGAGATTGGCGGACGGACGTGGCGGATTGTCACGGGATCAGGCCATTCGCCCGAGCATGCCTGCCTCTGGGCGCAGGACATCAACGTGTTCATTTCCGGCGACCAGATCCTGCCCCGCATCTCCTCCAATGTGAGCGTGTTCCCGACCGAGCCCGACGCCGATCCGCTGGCGGACTGGCTGGACTCATGCCGCAAACTGAAGGCGGCCATTCCCGCCGACGTGCTGGTCCTGCCCTCGCACAACGAGCCGTTTTATGGTGCCCACAAGCGTCTGGACGCGCTGATTGAGGGGCATGAGGTTGCCCTGACGCGTGTCCTGTCACGTCTGGACACCCCCAAACGGGCGATCGACCTGTTCACGGCCATGTTCGCCCGCGCCATCGACAAGGACACGCTGGGAATGGCGACCGGCGAGACCCTGGCCCACCTGAATTGCCTTAAGCGGCGGGGACTTGTGACGTCCGTGCAGGACGGCGGGACAACCCTCTACAGGCGGGCGACTTGACGGCAGGGGCAGAGACATAACGTATAGCCCACGTATTGCCGAAGGGGGGCCGACCGGGCCCGCCTGCCCGAAAAGGCTTCAGGGACCTGTAGATGAGTGACACCTCGACTGAGCAGCCGGTAGGCGGACAGCCGGCCGCCGGTGGCGAGGCCGCCGGGGCCGAGCCCAAGCCAGGCCTGAAGAAGAAGCTCCTGCACGAGTTTCGCGAGACGGCGATGACCATCGCCATCTTCGTCCCGTTCTGGCTGGTGTTTTCTACCTTCGTCTATGAACTGCGCTCGATCCCGTCGGAATCGATGGTCCCGGCCCTGCAGGTTGGCGACCGCGTTGCCGTGGCCAAGTTCGCCTATGGCTATAACCGGAACTCGATCCCGTTCGGCCTCGGCCTGATGGTGATCGGCGACGATCCGAAGAATCCGAACGAGAGCATGTTCGCCTCGCAGCCGAAGCGCGGCGATGTCATCGTGTTCCAGCATCCGCATTCTGACCGCGTGATGATCAAGCGCCTTGTCGGCCTGCCGGGTGACGCAATCGAGATCAAGGGCGGTCATCTCTATCTCAACGACAATGAAGTCTCGCGCGAGCGCGTGCGCACGACGACCTATATTCCTGACGACAACAGCCGTCTCGCCACGGCGACGGAATATCGCGAGACGCTTCCGACTGGCGAAGGCGAGGGCACGAAGTCCTACCTGATCCACGAGTTCTCGGATTCGGATTCGCTGGACGAGACGCCGCGCTTTGTCGTGCCGCCGGGCCATGTGTTCATGATGGGCGACAACCGCGACAATTCCGAAGACAGTCGCGCGCCCTCCGGCCACCGTCGCATGGCGACGCAGTTCCCCGAGGCGTGGCCTTATCGCCCCGCCAGCCTGCCGGCAGACACGCGCGACGACGCCATCGGCTTCGTGCCGCTGGATTACCTCATCGGCCGCGCCGAAACTGTGCTGTTCACGCTGCACGGCTGCAAGCAGGCGCCGGGCGCGGAATGCCCAGAAGGGCGTCTCTGGAAAGGTCTGTAGGCGATCGGTCGAATTTCATCGATCGGTTTCCCCTGGATTTAAGCGTTACCGGGCTACAAACCATGCTTGCGAGGGGATCGCAGGCTGGGTTGGTGCATGCAGGTTTCCCTGAAGCATCCTGATGAATTGAGCGCGGCGGATCTGTCTGCGTGGCGTGCGATGCGCGCGGCGGACGCTCGGCTCCAAAGCCCCTTCCTTGCCCCTGAATTCGCCGTTGCAGTCGGCCGCCTGCGACCGGATGCACGGGTTCTGGTGGCGTCGGTGCAGGGATCGGTGAAGCTTGTCCTGCCGATGCAGGTCTCGTCCTCCGGACTGTCGCGGCCGCTCGGCGCGCCGATGTGCGATGTGAACGGACCGGTCTGCGCAGACGAAAGCGTGGCGTTGCTTGCGCCGGCGCTCGGGCATGCAGGCATGGCCGCCTATGCGTTCTCCGGCTGGCCTGCGGCGAAGCTGGCGCGCGGCGTGAAGGTGCGTGGCCGGGAGGGGTCTGCGGTCGCGGATCTTTCGCGTGGGTTCGATGTCTGGCTCGATGCGCAGCGCGATCTCAACCCGAAACATTTCAAGAAGATGCGCAGGCTTGCCCGCCAGGGCGAAAAGGATTTCGGCAAGGAGACGGTGACGTTCGGCCCCGCCTCGGCCGAGGATCTCGTCACGCTGATCGATTGGAAGCGCGAACAGTTCACGCGCACGCGCCGTCACGATGTGCTTGGCGCTGGGT
>JAVBYB010000083.1 GCA_030824255.1 bacterium | reverse complement strand
GGATGGCGATATCGCCACGCACGCTGTTGTGCTGGCGCGCGAGGGGGCGGGGGTGTCGCTGGTTCTGGTGGACCTCAATCAGCCGGGGGTGAAACGCGAGACGCTGCAGACGCTGGACCCGACGCGCGGACATGCGCGGCTTACGTTCAACAAGGCGAGCGCGGAGCGGATCGGCAAGGCGGGCGAGGGGTGGGATATCGCGGAGGCTGTGCTGGATCGGGCGGCGGTGCTGATCGCGTTCGAGCAGATTGGCGGATCGCAGGCGTGCCTCGAGATGGCGGTCGAGTATGCGAAGGGACGCTATGCGTTCTCGCGGCAGATCGGCTCGTTCCAGGCGATCAAGCACAAGCTGGCGGACATGTATGTCGGGATCGAGCTGGCGCGGTCGAATGCGTATTACGGGGCGTGGGCGCTTTCCACGCAATCGTCACAACTGCCGATTGCGGCGGCGGCGGCGCGGGTGGCGGCGTGCGATGCGTACTATTTTGCCTCGAAGGAGAACATCCAGGCGCATGGGGGCATGGGGTATACGTGGGAGGTGGACTGCCATCTCTTCTATCGCCGCGCCAAGCTGCTCGCCGTGCAGGCGGGCGGGCCGGGCGTGTGGAAAGAGAAGCTGGTGCGCCGGCTTGAGCTGAAGAATGCGGCCTGAGGAGACACGTCATGGATTTCAACGACAGCCCAGAAGAAGCCGCCTTCCGCGCCGAGGCTCATGCGTGGCTCGAGAAGACGCTTGGCCCGCCAGCCTCGCGCGCAAGCATGCGGACAGAGGGCGACGCCATTGCTGCGTCGAAGGCCTATCAGGCGAAGAAGGCCGAGGCCGGGTTTGTGGGGCTCACCTGGCGCAAGGATGTGGGGGGGCGCGAGCTGCCGCCGATCTTCCAGGTGATCTTCAATCAGGAGGAGCAGAAGTTCCAGGCGCCGGTGGGGCCGTTCGCCATCGGGCTGGGCATGTGCATCCCGACCGTGATCGCGTTCCATTCGCCGGAGCGCGTGAAGCAGTATGTGGGGCCGGCGCTGCGCGGCCAGGAAATCTGGTGTCAGTTGTTTTCGGAGCCGAGCGCGGGATCCGACGTGGCAGGGCTGAAGACGCGGGCGGTGAAGGACGGCGATGACTGGATCATCAACGGCCAGAAGGTGTGGACGTCGGGCGCACACTATTCGGACTACGGCATCGTGCTGGTGCGGACCAATCCGGAGAAGGAGAAGCACAAGGGCCTGACCATGTTCGTCGTGAACATGAAGGCGCCGGGGGTTGAGGTGCGGCCGATCCACCAGATGTCGGGCGGATCGAATTTCAACGAGGTGTATTTCACCGACGTGCGGATTTCCGATTCAGAGCGGCTGGGCGAGGTTGGCAATGGATGGAATGTCGCGCTTGTCACGCTGATGAATGAGCGGCTGGCGGTCGGCGGATCGGCGGGCCCGGAGTATGGCGAGATACTGGAGCTGGCGCGCAACACGCCGTCGCCGTCCGGCAAGGGCTCGCTGCTGCAGGATCAGGCGTTCCGCGAGAAGCTGGCGAGCTGGTATGTCAGCGCCGAGGGCTACACGCTCGGCAAGTACCGGACGATGACGGCGCTCTCGAAGGGACAGACGCCGGGGCCGGAGAGTTCGATCGGCAAGATCCTCAACGCCAACCGGATGCAGGATATCGGCAATTCTGCCATCGAGGCCGAGGACCATTTCGGCATCATCTCCGATCCCGCCCTCGCGCCGATGCAGGGCGCCTTCCACAGCGCCTACATGTGGGCGCCCGGCCTGCGCATCGCGGGCGGCACGGACGAGATCCTGCGCAACATCATCGCCGAACGCGTGCTTGGCCTCCCGCAGGACGCGCGCGCGGACAAAGGCGTGGCGTTCAAGGATCTGCCGACGGGGAGGTGAGGGGCGCCGCTTTGGCGGCAGGGTGGTGGACCCGTCTGGACGAACTTCGAACCAGATTCAGTATCGGATGCCGCCAAACTCTTTGAAACTCTACAGGATTGGAACGAGCGGTTAAAGGCGGTTTCGCCCGACTTCGGGGGGCCGTCGCCATGACCGAGCCCCTCCTTTCCCCCTCCTTTGACCGTGCGACAGGCCAACCGCCTGTGACGGGTAGGAAGCCACGCAAGCGGCCCCCTCCATTCTCGCTGAGGTTATCGAAAACCGAACGTCAGCGTCTGGAACTCGAATCGGGCGGACGCCCCCTTGGCGAGTACATCAAGGAACGGCTGCTTCCAAACGGGGGGCCTCCCCGCAGGCATCGCCCGACCGTCACGATCGAGGACCGCCAGGCCATGGCCCAGCTCCTCAGCCTGCTCGGGACTAAGCGATACGCCAGCAACCTTAACCAGCTCGCCCATCTGGCCAACCTCGGCATCCTAGCGATGACGGAGGACGAGCGGCAGGAACTTGCCGCCGCGATCGCCCACATTGCCGAAATGCGCGGCCTCCTGATCGGAGCCTTGGGCTCGACCGGAGGCAAGTCGTGATCCTGAAAGGCTCCTCTCGCGCCAATGGCGCTAACCTCGCTACGCACCTGATGCGCACAGATGAGAATGAGCACGTGGACGTTCACGAGCTGCGCGGGTTCGTGGGCGGAACACTGCCTGAAGCCTTTGCTGAGGCAGAAGCCGTCAGCAAGGCAACCAAGTGCAAGAAGTATCTCTTCTCTCTCAGTCTAAACCCGCCCAAGGAAGCCTCGCCTTCGATCGACTACTTCGTAGCTACAGCGGATCGCATCGAGGAAAAGCTTGGCTTGGTCGGCCAGCCGCGCGCGATCGTTTTTCACGAGAAAGAAGCGCGCCGCCACGCGCACGTTGTCTGGTCACGCATCGACACCGAGACCATGACCGCGCGGGAAATGGATTTCTTCAAACTCAAACTCCGAGATGCCTCGCGAGAGCTATTCCTTGAAAACGGCTGGGAAATGCCGCGCGGCCTTATGGACCGCGCAGGGCGTGACCCCACGAATTTCACCAGAGGCGAATGGGAACAAGCCAAGCGGCTCGGGCAAGACCCCCGCTGGGCAAAGACAATCGTTCAGGACTGCTGGAAGCGTGCGGACAATGCGCAGGCCCTCAAAGGCGCACTTGAAGAGCGCGGAATGTATCTCGCGAGGGGCGACAAGCGCGGACACGTAGTCGTGGATTCATTTGGCAGTGTTCACTCGCTGCCGCGCGCACTCGGCCTCAAGACGAAAGAAGTACGGGAGCGTCTAGGCGACAGCGCAACCCTGGAAAGCGTGGACGAAGCGCAAATGCGCATTGGCGAGCGGCAAACGCCAGCCGTCAAAAAACACATCGAGGCCGCGCGAAAGCAATTTGAAGAGCGCGCTCGCCCTCTCAGCCAGCAAAAGCTCGATATGGGCGCTAAGCATCGAGAGACTCGCGCGGCTCTGGCTCGCGATCAGCAGGCCGAACAGCTTCAGGCTCTGCACGCCGCCAAGGCGCGACTCCCGCGCGGCCTTCGAGGGCTGTGGGATCGCATAACGGGTCGATACCAGGAATTACGCCGCGAGAACGAGAGCGCCGCGCAAGCAATGCGCAAGAAGCACGATGAACAAGCCCATGCGCAAATTCAGCTGCAGCTAGAAGAGCGTCGAGCGCTGCAAGTGCAGATCGCAACCGTTCGCGCAAAGCAAGCCCAGCGAATGCTGGAGCTGCGCAAAGACCTTAGCCAGTTCATGCGCTTCAGCCGTCCTTCGAAGGACGGGCCTGCACACGCTCTTGGTCGCACCGCAACGAGAGATCGCGGGCACGAGAGATAGACCCGTCTTCCCAACAGCCAGAGGAGAATCCTATGGGCGAAGACCAACACAAGATGATCGAGCAAGGCAGAAAGCAGCTGCTCAAAGCGGAAGCAGAGAAGCGCAGGCTCTATGACCGCACGATCGGCGGAAGGGCGATGCCGCGCCCTGCGGTCAGCTACATCAAGGAGAATGTCGGCAAACAAAAATCCGATCAGCAAATCGAAAAGGAAGCCTTCGCTCACGTCTATCCCAAGATGCGCGGGAAAGCCGCTGATGCTTGGGTTGTGAAGAATGAAGCGGCTGCTCGCACCGCCCCTGACAAGCTGCGCGAGGTCTGGGCTCACAGAACTCCCCCGCCACCACAACAGGCAGCATCGCAGATATTCCAGCAGGCGTGGAACGGGAACACTGGTCCGTCGTCCAGCGAGAAGCCGCGATCGACGCCAGAACAGCTTCGCGAAGCGTGGAACATGAAGGCGGACCCATCGCGCGCGCAGAAGCGCGACAAGCAACGCGAACGCGGCGGACTTGAACGCTAGTCACCGGAGAAGGAGGTTCACATGCTTAAGCCGGTTTTCGACGACGTAGACCAGTATCCCTATGAGGAAGGCTCGATCTTCCTCGGCAAAAATGGGCCAGACAAGGCAATTGGAATCGAAACCTATCGCCATCTGATGACGATCGCGGGCACGCAGTCTGGCAAAGGCGCGACCCTCATAGTGCAGAACCTGCGGAGATGGCCTCACAATGTTTTCGGGAATGATCCGAAAGGTGAGAACGTAAGCGCCTCTTGGGAAGACCGCGAGCGCATGGGCCAGCGCGTGGCGGCCCTCGATCCGTATCGCGTTGCCAACATCCCCGAGCGCCTAAGGGTTTCGTTCAATCCGCTCGCGGACCTGGACCCCGAAGACCCTGAGGTGCCCTCCACAATCGAGGCGTTGGCGGAAGGATCGATAATTCGGCACAAAGCCGATGATGCAGTCTGGGATAACGGTGGTCGGGCGGTCGTGGCGGGCTTCATGGCGTTTTGCGTTCTGGCTGCTGATCCAGACCAAAAGCACCTTCCAGCCGTCGCGGAACAAATGCGCAAAGCGCATCGTGACCCGACGATGTACGAGCTGATGGCTGAGATTGAACATCCCTATCTCGGTGGTCTGATACGAGAAGCCGCTCTCATCGGAATTTCAGCAGCTGCACAGAACCGCCAGTCTGAGTCGTATGTTCGCTCCGCTCTCGACCAAACCAAGTGGCTCGTGACTGATAGGAAACTCGCAAACTGCCTGACCACATCCACAGTATCTCTGCGCGACTTGAAAGACGGTAAGCTGTCGTTCTTCGTCTGCCTGCCATTTGACAAGTCAGTGGTCAGGCCCGAGCTGCTCAAGCTGCTCCTGCAATACGCAATGACAGTTATGCAGCGCGATCTTGATGCCAGCAGAGCGCCAACGAGGTGCTTATTCCTACTGGACGAGGCTTATTGCATGGGCCGCGTGCCCGACCTTCAGCGTAACCTGGCAGGCCTTACTGCGTACGGCGTTCAGACTTGGACAATCTGGCAAAACATCGCTCAAATTCACGAGCTGTACAAACCTGAAGGCTCCGCGCAGTTCTTCAGCGCAGCCGATGTCGTGATGTTTTTTGGCATGGGCGAATTCGATGACTCAACGGCCAGAATAGTTGCTGACGCGATCGGCCGAGCGGAGGTTCGCGACATCGAGGCGAAACTTCCACGCAAACAGCTTACGGACGCGCCTCAGGATCTATGGGTGAACGCCTACGTAACGCCTGTTCCGCCAACCCCGCCACAACCCACGCCGATGCTGACCGATTGCAAGGGTGCGCGCGCAGGCGCAGCTGTCGGCGATATGCTCGCTCAGAGTTCCTACCTTGCGGCCACGATGCAGTATCAATCGGATATGCGAGAACATGGGCTTGCGCAGCTCTATCTGGCCATGGCGCGCGAGTTGGCAGAGGTGCGCTTGCATGAAGAAACCACTGCCTACGGCCATGCAATGTCG
>JAVBYB010000376.1 GCA_030824255.1 bacterium | reverse complement strand
TGGTTTCCTGCATTGCGCTGCGATGACCGCCGACGGAAGCGAAGGCGCGGCCGGGGCGATCTGTTCCCTGTTCGCCGGTGCGGGGATTATCCTGCTCCATCACACTGACGATTTCGAGGTTGGGATAGGTCGCATCTCCCTCATTCCGGAAGAAAAGCGCCTTTTCGCCATCTCCCACCATCACCCATGCATTGTGGTCGATTCTGACGCCTGACATGCGTTTCTCCGTAGCGTTTCCAGCTGATCCAACGGGTGGGCGCGGGGTGCGTTCCCCCTGCTTGACGGGAGGAGAGCCGGGGAGGATTGTGCGCGGCACAAAAAAACCAGAGGAAAGGCTTTCCCCATGAGCGCGTCCGATCCAGTCGTTATTGTAGGCATGGCGCGCACGCCGATGGGGGCGATGCTGGGCGAGCTCGCCGGGTTCACCGCCAACGATCTTGGCGCGCTGGCCATCAAGGGCGCAGTGGCGGAAGCCGGCATCAACGGCGAAGACGTCGAACTCGTCTACATGGGCAACTGCCTTCCGGCCGGACAGGGCCAGGCGCCGGCGCGCCAGGCGGGCATCAAGTCGGGACTGCCGAAGGGCGCAGAGGCGACGACCGTCAACAAGATGTGCGGTTCGGGCATGCAGGCGGCCGTGATGGGCCGCGCGGCCATCCTCGCAGGCGACGCCACTGTGGTTGTCGCGGGCGGCATGGAGAGCATGACCAACGCGCCTCACCTCGTCGACCTGCGCAAGGGGCACAAGTATGGCGCATCCTCGCTGAGGGATCACATGGCGACGGACGGTCTTGAAGATGCCTATGGCGGCGGCGCGATGGGCAATTTCGCCGACATGATCGCGAGGGAATACCAGTTCACGCGTGAGCAGCAGGACGCCTACGCGCTCGAGACGCTGAGCCGTGCGCAGGCCGCGACCAAGGAAGGCCGTTTCAAGCGCGAGATCACGCCCGTGACCGTGAAAGGCAAGAAGGGCGATGTAACGATCGACACGGACGAGCTGCCGCGTCAGGCGATGCCGGAGAAGATCCCGACGCTGCGCCCGGCTTTCTCCAAGGACGGCACCGTCACCGCCGCGAACGCATCGGGCATTTCCGACGGCGCGGCGGCGCTCGTGCTGATGAAGGAATCGGAAGCCAAGAAGCGCGGACTCAAGCCGCTGGCCAGGATTGTCGCCACGGCGGCGCACAGCCATGAGCCGGCTTACTTCACCACGGCCCCAGTGCCGGCGATGAAGAAGGCGCTGGAGAAGGCGGGCTGGAAGGCCTCCGATGTCGATCTCTGGGAGATCAACGAAGCGTTCGCGGTCGTTCCGATGATTGCGATGAAAGAGCTGGGCATCAGCCACGACAAGGTCAACGTGAACGGGGGCGCTTGCGCGCTCGGCCATCCGATCGGCGCTTCGGGCGCGCGCGTGGTGGTGACGCTGATCAACGCGATGGAGCAGAAGGGCGCCACGAAGGGCGTCGCGGCTCTGTGCATCGGCGGCGGCGAAGGTATCGCCATGGCGATCGAACGGATCTGATAGAATGGGCGATGCAGTGAAAGTTCCCAGCGGTTCAAAGCTGGGACTCGGTTTCTCGCGCGCAGTGCGTGTGGGCGACATGGTGTTTGTATCGGGATGTGCACCGATTGCGCCGGATGGCTCCGTGGCCTCACCGGGTGATGTGAAGGCGCAGACCAAGCGCTGTCTCGAAATCATCGAGGGCGCGCTGGTCCAGGCTGGCGCCGACATCAAGCATGTGGTGCGCACCCGCGTTTTCCTGACCGACATGAGCCGCTGGAAGGAAGCCGGCGAAGCGCATGGCGAGGTCTTCAAGGAGATCGAACCGGCGACGTCGTTCCTCGGCACCAACGCCCTGATCAATCCGGGCTGGCTGGTCGAGGTCGAGGCCGACGCGGTCGTCTCGCGCTGACATGTTGGCGATCGTCGATGCGGCGTATGGGGACGACGCATCGGCAGCCGCCTGTGTGATGGCGGCGAACTGGGAGTCGGCTGATGCGTTGGGGGAATACACGCATCGGGATGGACCCGCGGCCGACTACCAGCCGGGCGAATTCTATCGCCGCGAGTTGCCGTTCCTGATCTCTGTTCTTGGCATGCTGCCGCGCAGGCCGGACATCATCGTGATCGATGGCTACGTCTGGCTCGGGGTTGAGGAACGCAAGGGGTTGGGCGCTCACCTGTTCGAGGCGATAGGCGGGACGAGTGCTGTCATTGGCGTAGCCAAGACGAAGTTTCACGGCGCAAGCTACTGGGCAGCGGACGTGCGACGCGGGACAAGCGAGAGCCCGCTCTATGTAACGGCTACGGGCATGCCGTTGGAAGAGGCGGCTGCCGCTGTGAAGCGGATGCACGGCGCGCATCGCATTCCGACACTCGTCGGCCGTGTCGATCAATTGGCCCGCAAGACGCTGTAAGTCGCATCGCGTCACGGTTTGACGCAACTCAAGCCTTCAGGCGCGCGTTGATGACAGCTGCGCATGTGCGTGGTCCCTATGCGGGACCTGCTCGCAGCCGGAAGGTACTTCCATGATTGTCGAACACTGAACCTTGGTCGTCGCGGCAGATGGCGGCGGTGCAGTTGTATATCGAAATGCCAGCCATGAAGGCATAGCGAAGCTGGAGATGGTCGAGATCCACAGTGCCGACAGCAAGTCTTTCACGCAGAACGGAGAGCCCGGCGCCGATGGCAAATACGCTGAACCAACCAGTGGCAAGACTGCCCTAGCCGGGCACGACTATCACGAGCAGGGGGAGCGCCAGTTCGCCACACGCCTTGCGACGCGACTGGACGAACTGATCGGGCGTCAGACCGGCAAGGATCAACCGGGCATCGTTCTGTTTGCCTCGCCACGCTTTCTGGGCGCAATCCGGGCCGATTATTCGGCGCGATTGAAGGCGGCGATGAAAACCGAGATCGGCAGGGATCTCCGTGAAGCCCCTGCGAAGCAGATCGAGCAGGCGCTGGCCAAGATGGATGACGCCTGAACCATCAAAGAGCTCGCTTGCGAACGGTTGTGTGAGGGCTAGTCTACCCGCGTCAGCGCGCCAGACGCTGCTTCGGGAGATCAGCATGCACAGCTATGATGTCTGCGAATGCGGTGCGCCGTTGCAGCGAACCGAGCGGGAGACGCCTCATCCTGTCGGCAGTGAGATTGTGCTGCGTGTGGTGGCGGCGGGGGTGTGCCACTCCGATCTGCACATCTGGGACGGATACTACGACATTGGCGGCGGGCAGAAGCTGAAGCTGCAGGATCGCGGCGTGAAGCTTCCGCTGACGATGGGGCATGAGAATGTCGGCGAGGTTGTCGCCGTCGGCCAGGATGCCAAGGGCGTCTCGGTCGGCGATGTGCGGCTGATCCATCCGTGGATGGGCTGCGGCCAGTGCGTGGTGTGTCGGCGTGGGGAGGAGAACCTCTGCACGAAACCTTGCAGCGTGGGCATCCATCGCGGCGGCGGGTTCGCGACGCATCTGGTCGTGCCTCATCCGCGCTATCTGTTTGACATCGGCTCTCTCGCGCCAGAGCGGGCGGCGCCGCTGGCGTGCTCGGGTGTCACGGCCTACGGCGCGCTGAAGAAGGTTAGCGACACGCTGGCCGATGAGCCTGTGGTGATGATCGGCGCGGGGGGCGTCGGCCTGATGGCGCTGGCGCTGCACAGGAAGATGGGCGGCAAGAGCGCCATCGTCGTGGATATCGATCCCGCCAAGCGCGAGGCGGCGAAAGCTGCGGGAGCATCGATGGTGATCGATGGCGCGGCGCCCGACGTGCTCGATCAGATTCGCGCGGCGACGGGCGGCGGTGCATGGGCTGTGATCGATTTCGTTGGCGCAGGTCCAACGGTGAAGCTCGGCGTCGATGGGACCATCAAGGGCGGCAAGGTGATTGTGGTCGGGCTTTACGGCGGCGACGTCACGGTGGCGACCCCGTTCTTTCCGATGAAGGCGCTGACCATCCAGGGCAGCTATGTCGGCAGTCTGGGTGAAATCGCGGAACTGCTGGAACTCGTGAATGCCAAAGGCGCGCCAGACGTGCCGGTGACGACGCGACCTCTGGACCAAGTGAACGCTGCGCTGAATGACCTCCGCGCAGGCAAGGTGATCGGGCGGGTCGTCGTCACGCCGTAGGAGACGCCATGGTTTCGGTGCTCGAGGAATTCCGGCTTCAGTCGCGGTTCTGCGCCGAATTCGATTCCCCGTTCACCTCGCAACTGCTCGCGCGGGCTGCGGATGATATCGAAGCGGGCGGGATTGTTGCGCGGTTGGTCGAGGGATGGCCGGGGTCGCCCCGTACGGATGCTGTGTCGTTGCGCTTTGCGGGCGCGCTTCATGCGGCAGTGCTGACCGGGCGCGATCCGGCGCTGGCGGCGGAGTATCCGGCAACGCGAGGCGACTGGTCGATGGACCGGGTGTGGCCGCTGGCTGAAGCCTGCCTGCGCGCGTCGGAGGGATGGGTGAGTGCATTCATGCGCTCGCCGCCGCAGACCAATGAGACAGCGCGCGCGACCGGCCTGGCATGCGGCTTCCTGTGGCTGGCGGAGCATGCGCCGCAACCGTTTCATCTGCTGGAGCTGGGCGCGAGCGCTGGGCTGAACCTGAACTGGGATAGGTTTGCCTATGCGCACCCGCCGTGGGGGCGCACGACCATCGCGGGGCCCTTCATGCCGACGCCAATCACGGGCAGGGCGCCTGCATGGCGCGAGATCGGGATCGCTTCGCGTGCTGCGTGCGATCAGAACCCGCTCGACGCGGCAGATGAGCATGACCGGATGCGGCTGCGCGCCTACATCTGGGCGGATCAGGCTGCACGCATGGAGCGGCTGAGTGCGGCGCTGGATCTTGCGCGTGAGACGGGCGTGAAGGTCGAGCGGGCGGATGCTGCGGCATGGACGCGTGATCGGCTCGCGGGCGAGCTGCCGGATGGGCTCACCGTGGTCTACCATTCCGTGTTCCTGCAGTATCCGCCAGTCGAGGTGCGACAGGCCATAGGTGCGGCAATCGAGGATGCCGGTATGCGCACGACTGAGGCAAAACAGTTGGCGCGGGTGAGTTTCGAGCCGGAGAGCGTGATTGCAGGTCCGCATGGCTCGGCGCGCTACGTGCTTCACGTCGCACACTGGAAAAACGGCCAGCGTAGCGAAGCCACGCTGGCCGATGTTGATCCGCACGGGCGATCGCTCGCCTGGCTGGCCTAGGCTTACTCCGCCGCCTTGAGCGTTGTGAGAGGCGGCGTCCATTTGAGGCGCGGCGAGCGGGCGGCGCGCGTTTCGTCGAGGCGCTTGGCGGGGGCGAGGTGCGGAGCCGATTTCAGCGACGTATCCTTCTGCACCGCGCGGCGCGCGATGGAGGCAAGGGCGTCGCAGAAGCGGTCCAGCTCGGCCTTCGATTCCGTCTCGGTCGGCTCGATCAGCATCGCGCCATGGACGACCAGCGGGAAGTACATCGTCATCGGGTGATAGCCCTCGTCGATGAGGCCCTTGGCGATGTCGATCGTCTCGATGCCGGTGTCTTTCAGGAAAGCATCCGAGAACAGCGCCTCGTGCATGCAGTAGCCCGGGAAGGCGGGCGACATCAGTGGCGAGAGGCGAGCAAGAATGTAGTTGGCGTTGAGCACGGCGTCTTCCGCCACCTGTTTCAATCCGTCGGCGCCATGGCTGAGGATGTAAGCGAGGGCGCGGGTGAACATGCCCATCTGGCCGTGGAAGGCGCACATGCGGCCGAAGCTATCCGGCGCCTCATCATGGTGTTCGACGAAGCGCAGGCCATCGCCCGTCTTCACGATGAATGGCACAGGTGCG
>JAVBYB010000275.1 GCA_030824255.1 bacterium | reverse complement strand
TCGACCTGGAGCGCCTCTACGCGCGTGACTACATGGATCTGCGCGGCTCGGGTTCGCGTCGCCAGGATGGCGGCTATCGCATTGCGCTCAACGGCCCATATTTCGATGCAAGCTCGTGGATGGACGGCATCCTTGATATGTCGAAGTCTCGCGGCGATGCTGCGGATGGCGTCGGCGGTCCGGGCGAGCCGGGGCCTGTCTACGATATTCAACTCAATGCCAACCGCATGAAGCTGCGGCCCGACGCCGAGATCACGAACACGCGGATCGCGCTGATTCTCGACTCGGAAGGCCCCCGCAGCGGCACGATCTCGGGCAACATCGCCAACGGCAAGGCCATGAACGTTGTGCTCGGCGCGAACAACGACCGGCGCAATGTGAAGCTCACGTCGGATGACGCCGGTTTCGCTGCACGCGTTCTTTTGAAGGCTGATTACCTCATTGGCGGAAAGCTCGTCTTTGACGGCAAATTCGATGGCCCGATCAGCAATGCGCTTGTGACAATTACGGATGTTCGCCTCAAGGACGCGCCGCTGGTCGCGCAGATATTCTCGCTCGCTTCGCTGCAGGGACTGGCTGACGTGCTGTCAGGCGAGGGCGTCCTGTTCACCGATATTCATGCGCCGGTGCGTCTCGTCGACGGCCGCATCGACCTGCCGGGTCTGCGCGCCACAGGTCCCGCCATGGGTCTCACCGCGCGCGGATGGATCGCGCCGGAGTCTGGCGAACTGTCCCTCGACGGCGTGCTCGCGCCTTCCTTCATCGGCGCCAATGCCGTGCTAGGCGCGTTGCCAATTATTGGCGACCTGTTCGTCTCGCGGCCCGGTGAAGGCATGTTCGCGCCCACGTACTCGGTACGCGGCACCTTCGCCCGCGCCAACATCTCCATCAATCCCGTCGCCGCGCTTACCCCCGGCGTTCTCCGCCGCATCTTCGAAAACCCGTCCGAGCCGCCGCCGACAACGCCGCCGGAAGAGTAGGTCGAAAGCAAACGGCCCGGCTTGGGGCCGGGCCGTCGCAATCGTCATTCAGGTTGGATCAGTTGTCAGATCGGATCAGTTGGCTTCAGCCATCTTCTTGATGTTTTGCAGCGCCGCTTCGAACTGGGTGCGGCGACCGCCGACGTTCTTGTCCTTCGCGGCCTGATCGGCGCCATCGGACACATCGAGCATCAAGGTGTAGTTGATCTTGGTGGTCGTGGCGTTGACCGGAACGGCTTCGATGAAGCCGTGATAGAGGTTGTACCATTTCCCTTCGACTGCCGGCTGCGTGTAGCCATAGCCGTACTGGGATTTGGCGGTCATCACTTCGGTGACGACGTTGGCGATCTTGCGAACCGAACCCACATTGCTATGGCTCGATTCAACGACGCAGGGCACTTCGCGGCCCGCGGCGATCCATTTGGAGATATCGCACCATCCGCCGACCTTGGCCCAAACGTCGGCCACCGGCTTGTTGATGGTGATCTCCATGGGAATTGAAACATACTCCGGCGCCTTCTGGGCCCACGCCGCGCCGCTTCCCAGCACAGCCGCGCCAATCGCGCAGGCCGCCAGTTTCCCTGTCAGTTTCATTTTCGACTCTCCTCCGAGTCCGCATTTGTCAGCGGTAGAGGACAAGTGAGCTTACGGACGCGGAAAGCGCCAGAGGAATTTTGCGGCTGACTGCATCACAAGCGCGGCGCCATCGCCTTACGCTGCGTTCATGCGGCCTTGTTTTCGTTCGCCGCTTGGTAGTCGCCGCGATGTTCGGCCAGTTCCGCCAAGCTCATGGAGTGCAGGCGGTTGATCTCGGCTACCAGGTCGCGCTCGGTGATCGGCTTGGAAAGGTATCCGTCCATGCCCATGCCCAGATAGCGCTCGCGGTCGCCTGTCATGGCGTCGGCGGTCAGGGCGACAACCGGCACGTTGCGCCAACCGTGATGGCTTGCGCGGATATGGCGGATCGTCTCCGTGCCATCCATGACCGGCATGTGCACGTCCAGAAGGACCATGTCGAACGTTTCGCGCTCCAGCGCGGCGAGGGCTTCCTTGCCATTTGTCGCTTCGACGATGCGCATGTTGTACGGGCGCAGGAACAGGCTCGCGACCTGACGATTGATCGGATGATCGTCCACCAGCAGCAGTCGCAGGTTCTGTGACTTGAGACGCTCGCGCACCTCGTCTTCGGTCACGGCAGTTCCTTCGTTCACGACGCGATGCAGGGGCGCTGCTTCGGCGGCAAGGAAGGAGAAGTTGAACTCCGATCCACGCCCGACTTCCGAACGAACGCTGGCTTCACCGCCCATCAGTTCAGCGAGGCTGCGCGTGATCGACAGGCCAAGGCCGGTGCCGCCGTATTTGCGGGAAGTCGAATTGTCGGCCTGCGTGAACGGACGGAACAGCCGCGCCGTCGTTTCCTCATCCATGCCAATTCCGCTGTCCGTCACGCGAACCCGCACAAGATGTTGCCCGTCCGTCATGCGCTTGGCCGTGACAAACACCTCGACGCGGCCCTGCTTGGTGAACTTGATCGCGTTCGAAATCAGGTTCGACACGCACTGGCGCACGCGAACGGCGTCGAAGTTCAGTACCTGCGGCAGCTCGGCATCCAGCGACAGGTAGAATTCCAGCCCAGCTTCCTCTGCCTTGGGCTTCCACAGTCTGTGCAGCCGGCGCAGCGTATGCACCAGGTCGGTGTCGGCTTTGACGATGGCAATCTTGCCGGCTTCGATCTTGGACAGGTCGAGCACGTCGTTCAGCAGGGCCATCAGATTGCGGCCGGAGTCGAGAATCGTCTGGACCTGTTCGCGCTGTTCGGATGACAGCTCCCCCATCTCCAGCACTTGGGCCATGCCCAGAATGCCGTTCAGTGGGGTGCGGATTTCGTGGCTCATGTTGGCGAGAAAGGCGGACTTGGCGTTCGAAGCCGCGATCGCAACCGCCTGCGCTTTTTTCAGCTCTCGCTCCCGCTGGCGCAGCTCGGTGACGTCGACCGAAATAGCGACTTTCCGCCCATCGGACATGGGCCGGTATGTGACCTGCACGATACGCCCGTCGGGCGTGCGGGACTCGTACGTCTCGCCGTTCTCCGTGAAAGCGCTGTATTTCTCGACCTGCTGCGCGAGCTCTTCCTCGCTCAGGTCTGGCGCAGTCTTCCGCACATTGTATTCGAGCGCCTCGTTATACGTGCGCGCGCCTTGCGCGAATGCTTCGTAGAGATGCGGGAAACGCGCTTCCGAAACATGGTTGTGAAGAATGGGAACGCCATTTGCGTCGAAGATGGAAATGCCATCGGGCAGGTTCTCGATCGCCTCCATGAAGATGGGGTCGACGTTTTTCAGGTTTGTAGGCGCCATGGTCGTTCCAACCCTTTGCCAGCCGACGTTCTGCCGGTCCGGTTTCTGGCTTGCGCCGCAGGTCTGGTTGGCTGCCCCGACAGAGCGGAGCAGGCACGCGCCTACTTTCTCGCAAGTCTCCCTGCGACCGTTTGTACGGTGTTATCCCTAAGAACTGCTGACCGGGTCCGGGCGGGAGTCCTAACGGCGACCGCATTCCCGTTCGTATTTGCTTCCCTTCAGGGAAGGGCCCCAAGCGTCGCTACGTCGCTTGGAGCCAACGGAAGGCGCGCTGGATAAATGCATGGCCATCGCGCACGACCGGCGTGCCGTGCGCCATCAGCACCTTGTCCACCGGCCATGCGAGAATACGCTTGAGCGCTGTGCGCGCCTCTTTGCGGTTCGTGAACGCCACGCGGAATTTCCGCGGCACGGTGGGCTCGTACTCCATCATGCCATCGAGCTTCGCGATCAATGCGCGCCACCCCTTGAACCAGCCACGCGGAAAATTCTGGAGCAGGTCGGTGAACAACACCGTGCCGCTCTTGCGATGGAAGAACACCACTTCAGTCGTGATTGCATTGCCGCGCATCACCACCTGATCGACATCGGCTGCCCATGCCGATGCTGGCGTATCTCCAAGCTCCCCACCGATCCGAATGTCCTTCCGCCGCTTCGAAAGGCCCGGCGCAGCACACAAATGCGCGCCGGGATAGGCCGCCTGCCAGTCCGGCGCGAATACATGATGCAGGGAGTTCGGAGCAATGATGTAGGCGACCACGCCCAACTCATCTACCTCGCGCCGTAGCGCCTCCGTGAGGGCGATCGGCGACCAGACGAACAGCCTCCGCTCCGGCAGCTGGATAACGGCCATGCGCGTCGGGTAGACGAAGCCAGCGGAATTCACCGTTCCACCCTCCGCAATCCAGATATCCGGCCCGAATGGCCTGAGCCGCGCGTCTGGCAATGCAGTCCCCTCGACCGGCCCCAAGATCGAGACAAGGTGCGCTTGAGGTTGTCCGGGAACAATGCCTATTTCGAGCGCAGCATTCGCCCGGTGGACTTCCCGACCGTTTTCCCGTATTTCGCCCCCGGCTCGCGGGTATAGCTCAATGGTAGAGCAGCAGCCTTCCAAGCTGAATACGAGGGTTCGATTCCCTCTACCCGCTCCAGCATTCCTCGAAATCGCGATCTCGGATTTCCGCGCCTTGGGCGGTCAAGCCACCGCTCAGCGGCGCTTGGGAGCCCGAACGAAGAACCCGCAAATGGGCTTGCCTTCCAGATCGGTGATCCGTTCGACCCGCACATCCAGCCAGGCCGACCTGAAGCCGGGCGATTCCGCCCTGAACTTCTTCAGCAATTCCTGCCGGTAGTCCGCCTCGATCTCATCGCGTTCCTCGTCCGAAAGCACGCGGCGGCGGGATGTATCCGGCGGATGCAGGGGCCATCGCCTTGGACGTCGGCCTTCCTCAATGATCTCTTCCAGGTCCTGGATGGCGAAGCGCACAGCGTCAATCTGGTAGGTGCAGCGGGTCAGCTGCTGGTAGAGCTCCGCCTGTTCGCTCGGCAGGGCGCCCATCAGCTGTTCTTCAAGGCGCTGGTGCTCGATGGCCAGCTTGTGCAGCCGGACCTTTCGATCTTCCAGTTCGTGGTCGATGGGCTCCATGCCCCCAAGATAAGGCCGCACCGGTACGCTCTAAAAGGGGTAGCCGCCGGGCTCTTGCCGGATCTCTGTGAAGACGTGGCGGCGAACAGCTCCGCCGTCCGGTGGTCAGTCCATCGGCGGGGATAGTCGTGGCCACTTTGTCGCGCCACGCGGAAGTCCGAAGCCAAAATGGATCCGGGCAAGCTGTTTTTGCCTGAATGCCCTGTAACTGCTGGTAAATCTGCCCGATACGGCCTATGTTGCGTTCGCGAACCGCTTCCTGTAGACGGAGCGGCCCCCAAAAGGAGACTCGCATGGCCCGTGTGACGGTCGAAGACTGCGTTGAAAAGGTTCCGAACCGGTTCAATCTGGTCCTGCTTGCCGCCCACCGCGCTCGCGTGATCCGCGAGGGCTCGCCCATCACGATCGACCGCGACAACGACAAGGACCCGGTTGTGGCCCTTCGCGAAATCGCGGCCGAGACGGTCGATCTCGAAACTATCCGCGACAGCCTGGTTGCCGAGCTTCAGGAAGTGCGTCCGGGCGAGGAAGCCGAGAAAGAAGCCGACAAGCGCGCCCTGGCTGCCGCTCCGGTGTCCTCGGAAGAAGAAGTTCTCAAGGCCTATCAGGTCGAGCTGGAGTCGGCGCGCGAAGAGCGTTTCTAAGAGGCGAGGCTTATGGGGCAATCGGGTAACGTCGCCCCCTTCAAGAAAGCTGAACCGGCGCCTGCCCCTGCCGCCGCAAAACCGCGCGGCCGGAAATTCCTCCGTCAGAACGAGCTCGTCGATCGCGTAAAGGCGTATCAGCCGGACGCGAGCGAGGACGAACTCAACAAGGCGTACGTCTACGCCGTCA
>JAVBYB010000450.1 GCA_030824255.1 bacterium | reverse complement strand
GCTATCTCGACAAGATCCCCACCGACGCGGTC
Organism: bacterium; assembly: GCA_030824255.1. Taxonomy (GTDB): domain Bacteria; phylum Pseudomonadota; class Alphaproteobacteria; order Caulobacterales; family Hyphomonadaceae; genus UBA7672. The sequence goes on along the minus strand of JAVBYB010000450.1, from coordinate 5,844 downwards.
GTGCGCTACGAAGCCGAACTTCTGCGCCACATCCGCGCCGAGAAGCAGGCCCTGCTGGCGGACATTCGCGACCAGAAAGATATCTCCAAGAACGGCAAGGACGGCGGCAAAATCGAAGACGCGATCAAGTCCACGCTCGAAGCCTTCTCGAAGACGTTTGCCTGATGCGGCTTGCTGCGACCCTCATCGCCGCGATCGCGGTAGCCTCCTGCGTCGGCACGCCGCCGGTGGAGAAGGTCGCTGCCTACGCTGAAGGCGGCGCCTGCAAGGCGCTGCCGGAAGGCGTCACCTGCGACTGCGTGATTTCGACGGCGCACGCAGAGATTCCAAACATCAAGGTCGATCGCAGCTCTGATGAAACCGGCTCGCGGCTTGGCCGCAGCACGATCGGCGCTCTTGACCCGCGCATCGCCGTCGCGGTCGAGAACGCAAAGAAGTCCTGCGCGGCTGGAAAGGCGGTTGTCTAATGCCCTCCTTGAAGGAATTCCGCCTCCGGATCGCCAGCGTGAAATCCACGCAGAAGATCACCAAGGCGCTCCAGATGGTCGCCACGGCCAAGCTGAAACGCGCGCAGGAAGCGGCCCAGTCGGCGCGTCCCTACGCGCAGCGCATGGCTTCCGTCATCGCCAACCTCGCCTCCGGCGCGGCGGCGGGCGGCGGACCCAAGCTGATCGCGGGCACTGGCAGCGACGATGTGCACCTGCTTGTCGTGATGACGTCGGAGCGCGGCCTGTGCGGCGGCTTCAACACCAACATCGTGAAACTGGCGCGTACCGAAATCCGTCGCCTGCAGGCAGCCGGCAAGACGGTGAAGATCGTCACGGTCGGCAAGAAGGGCAATGACGCGCTGAAGCGCCTCTACGGCTCGCTTATCGTTGGCCACATCGACCGCAAGGCCGAGCGTTCGGTCACCGCTGAAGGCGCAGCCAGCATCGCGCAGCAGATCACGGATCGCTTCGATGCCGCCGAGTTCGACGTTGCGACGCTGATCTTTGCCCGCTTCAAGAACCTGCTGACGCAGATCCCGACCGCGCTCCAACTGATCCCGGCCAAGCCGCCGGCGGATGCGCCGACGGTGGACCTGAAAGGCGCGCGCTACATCTACGAGCCGAGCGAAGAGGCGATCCTCGAAGCTTTGCTTCCGCGCTATCTGTCGACGCAACTTCTGTCGGCGCTTCTGGAAACCGAAGCCGGCTTCCAGGGCGCGCAGATGACCGCAATGGACAACGCCACGCGCAACGCCGGCGACATGATAAAATCCCTGCAGCTGCGGTACAACCGCGCGCGTCAGGCGCAGATCACCAAAGAACTCATCGAGATCATCTCGGGCGCTGAAGCGCTCTAACGAAACGCCAAGATACGACAGACCAGAGGCCAGACATGAGCACGAAAACTGCCACCAACGTGAAGGGCCGCGTAAGCCAGGTGATCGGCGCCGTCGTCGACGTCGAATTCGACGGCCACCTGCCGGCAATCCTGAACGCGCTCGAGACAATGAACGGGACCACGCGTCTCGTTCTGGAAGTCGCGCAGCACCTCGGTGAAAACACGGTCCGCACGATTGCGATGGACTCGACCGAAGGCCTGACGCGCGGTCACGAAGTCCGCGACACGGGTGATGCGATCTCCGTGCCGGTGGGCGAAGCCACGCTGGGTCGCATTCTCAACGTCATCGGCGAGCCGATCGACGAAGCTGGTCCGGTTGACCGCACTGTCCTGCGCGGCATTCACCAGCCCGCCCCGTCCTTCGTGGACCAGAAGCCGGTCCCGGAAATCCTGCCGACAGGCATCAAGGTCGTCGACCTGCTTTGCCCGTACGCCAAGGGCGGAAAAATCGGCCTGTTCGGCGGCGCCGGCGTTGGCAAGACCGTTCTTATTCAGGAACTGATCAACAATATCGCGAAGGCTTACGGCGGCTACTCCGTGTTCGCCGGCGTCGGCGAGCGCACGCGCGAAGGCAACGACCTCTATCACGAGATGGTTGAGTCGGGCGTGAACCAGGCGGGCGGCGGCGGTTCCTCGCGTTGCTCATTGGTGTTCGGCCAGATGAACGAGCCGCCGGGCGCCCGCGCGCGCGTCGCTCTGACCGGCCTTACGATCGCCGAGAACTTCCGCGACCAAGGCAAGGACATTCTCTTCTTTGTCGATAACATCTTCCGCTTCACGCAGGCGGGCTCGGAAATGTCGGCGCTGCTCGGCCGTATCCCTTCGGCGGTGGGTTACCAGCCGACGCTTGCGACCGACATGGGCGCGCTGCAGGAACGCATCACCTCGACAACCAAGGGCTCGATCACCTCGGTTCAGGCCATCTACGTTCCGGCCGACGACTTGACCGACCCCGCGCCGGCTGCCTCGTTCGCCCACTTGGACGCGCAGACCGTTCTTAACCGCGCGATCTCGGAAAAAGGCATTTACCCAGCCGTTGACCCGCTCGACTCGTCGTCGCGCATTCTCGACCCGAACGTTGTCGGCCAGGAGCACTATGACGTCGCGCGCGGCGTGCAGGAGCTTCTGCAGAAGTATAAAGGCCTGCAGGACATCATCGCCATTCTCGGCATGGACGAGCTCTCGGAAGACGACAAGCTGGTCGTCTCGCGCGCCCGCAAGGTCGAACGCTTCCTGTCGCAGCCCTTCTTCGTGGCCTCGCAGTTCACCAACCTCGAAGGCCAGTTCGTTGCGGTGGAAGACACCGTGAAGGGCTTCAAGGAAATCCTCGATGGCAAGCACGACGACATTCCGGAACAGGCCTTCCTGATGTGCGGCAAGATCGAAGACGTGATCGCCAAGGCGCAGAAGATGGCCGCCGAAGCCGCCTGATCTTTCTATCAGCACCAGAGTGACAGCAGGCGCGGACATCTGTCCGCGCCTGTTTTCGTTTCTGCGTGGGCGCGATAGGCTTCGGTATCCTCGGGAGGGACACGCGATGAAGACCCATCTCGCACTTGTCGGCGCCTTGCTGTTCGCAGCCCCCGCTTTCGCCCAGCGCTCGGCGGTATCGGCCGACCTATCGCCCGAAATGGCAGGGCAGGTGTTCCGGCAGGCCGTTGCGGATATTTGCGTGCCGGCGGTTGCCGGTAATGGCGTCAGCGCGCTAGAGGCGGCGCGCGACGGCAGGCTTCAACCAACGCAGGATGCCGAAACCCGCAAGCAGGCCGGTGCCTCGGCCAGCGAAACGGTGTGGAATGTTGTTGCCGCGCGCGGCGTCGTAACGGTGCGCGAGCGCGCCGGGCAATGCGTGGTGTCCGTCTATGGACCTTCGGCCGGCCCGACCATCCTTGCCACCATGCAGGGCTTGTCCGGCCTTGGCTTCGAGGCGCTGGCCGGTTCCGCCGGTGGTGGATTTACGCAGTCCCTGTCTGGTGCAAGCGGCGGCAAGCGCGTGAGTGTGCAGCTGTCGGGCGCCGAGCCCGGAGCGCCGGGCCATCAATCGCGCTTTTCCGTCATTACCGCCATGGTGGCGGTCCTTCAGTAGATTTGCCGGAGTCGCATGAGCGACATCATTGTCCTGGCGGCTTGGGCGGGCGCGATTGCGTGGCCGCTGTTGCTTGGCTTTCTGTTGTGGCGCGGGCTAAGGACTGCGCGCGGACCAGGATGGATCGGCTGGAGCTTCATCGGCGTCGTCAGCGTGTTCTGGCTGTTCGGCATTCGGGCCTTCCTGTGGGAGCCGCAGACGCTGGAGTTGCGGCGTATCGAGGTGGCGAGCCGATCCTGGAGCGGCGCACCGCTGCGAATCGGCGTTATCTCCGATACGCATACGGATGGTCCGCATGTCGGCGTGGGCCGGCTGGAGGCCGTGGTGGGTCGCATGAATGCGGAGCGGCCCGACATCATCGTGCTGCTCGGCGATTTCGTGGGCGGGCATGTCCTCAAGGCGGATCGCCCCGAGGCAGAACAGCGCGAGATTGCTGCGGGCCTGGCCGTGCTCGGCAAGCTCAAGGCGCCGCTCGGCGTGTGGTCCGTGCTCGGTAATCACGACTGGTGGTATGATGGCGGCACGGTCGAGCAGGCGCTTGGCGCCGCCGGCATTCAGGTGCTGGAGAATGCGCGTGTGCGTATTCCGCGCGACGGATCAGCATTCTGGGTGGGTGGGCTGGCGGACTATGAATCGCCACGCGCCCAGCCGTCCTACACGCAGACGCTGGACGGAATTCCCGAAGACGAGCCGGCGATCGTGCTCAGCCACTGGCCAGACGCGTTCTCCGCAGCGCCGGAGCGGGTGGCGCTGACTCTGGCGGGACACAGCCATTGCGGACAGGTGAACCTGCCATTTGTCGGGCGGCTGATGCACGCCTCGGCGGGTTCCGCGCGCTGGCCGTGCGGTCTTTACGAGGATCGGGGACGCTGGCTCTACGTGTCTGGCGGGGTGGGGGTGTCGGTGCTGCCCGTCAGGTTCAATCAACCCCCTGAAATTGCTGTGGTTACGCTGCGAAGCTTTTAGCCAAACTGCCGCCTTTACAGAGGTTTCAGGCCTGATAGACCGACCCGCGAACAAGGATGGGTGGCCATGGCCGACGCGCAGACGCTGCATTTCTCGCTGGTTTCGCCTGAGCGCGAACTGTTTTCCGGCGACGTGAAACAGGTCGATGCACCGGGCGTCGAGGGCGAGTTCGGCGTCCTGCCGCAACATGCCCCGTTCATGACCGTGCTGAAGCCCGGCGTTGTCCGCATCCATGAAGCTTCGGGCGTGACCCCAGTGTTCGTGCGCGGCGGCTTTGCCGATGTGACGCCGGCCGGCCTCACCATCCTTGCCGAAGAAGCTGTTCGCCTCGCAGACGTCGATGCAGCGTCTCTTGAGTCCGAGATCGCCAAGGTCCGCTCCGACGCTAACGATCCGGGCGATGAGGTCCGTCGCAAGCGCGCTATCGAGCGTCTTGCCTATCTCGAAGCCCTGCGCTCGGCCCTCAACTAGCCTCGCCGAATTCAATGTTGCGGCTGATGCGGCTGACCGTGTGCGCGTCCGCAGGGATGCGCCAGAGGGGTCAGACGGGCGTTGTCCATTTCGCGAAGTGGGTCGCGACCTCGGTGTAGACCGCAGCCTTGAACGGGATGACGAGCCCAGGCGCGTCGGCGAGCTGCGCCCATTTCCACGCATCGAACTCGACGGTGTGCCTGTCGAGCTGGAAGTCGGTGTCGGAGCCAAGGAAGCGGAAGGCGAACCATTTCTGGCGCTGGCCATAATAGGGGCCTGTGAGCTTGGCCTTCAGCGCCGGCGGGAAGTCATAGAACAACCAGGGCTCAAGTTCTTCGAGCAGGTCGACCTGCGCAGGGTCGAGGCCGGTTTCCTCGCCGAGTTCGCGCAAGGCGGCTTGCGCGGGCGTCTCGCCGCGATCGACGCCGCCCTGCGGCATCTGCCAAGCGTAGCGCACATCGTCCTTGCGGGTGCCTGTGCGGCGTCCGAGCCATACATGGCCTTTGCGCGAAAACACGGCGAGGCCGACATTGGGCCTGTAGAGCGACGGGTCGCGGCCACCTTGGAGCGGCTGGGCCTCCATGCTCAACGCGCGACGACGCCAGCGACAGCTGAGGCAGGCGCGAGTTGGTAGCCCTTTGCCTTGAGGCCTTCGGCCCACTGGCGGAATTGTTCGATCGTGACCGGATAGGCAAAGCCGACGCCGATCGCTTCGCCGTTCTGGATGGCCAGCGCTTCAAGGGCGAGCAGTTCGCGGTCGATCGAGTCAGCCGTGAGTTCGGCGTCGAGGATGCGGTCGGCGACGGTGAAGTCGACGCCGGTCTGCGTGGCGGCCTGCGGCAGGGCAGAGCGCGCAGCGGCGCCGTCGTGGATGAAGGTGAGGCCGCGATCCTTGAGGACTTTCATCACCGGCGAGGCGGCGGCAGCGTCCGTGG
>JAVBYB010000505.1 GCA_030824255.1 bacterium | reverse complement strand
GCCTGGGCGGCGGATGACGGGACGGGGCGCCTCAAGGTGATTGCGCTGGGGAGCAACTCCGGCCCCTCGGCGGCGCGGAATGCGGCGATTGCTGCGAGCACGGGGGAATGGATCGCCATCCTCGACTCCGACGACTTCATGGAACCCGGACGCCTGGCGAAGCTGATGGCGCTGACCAACCAAGGCTACGACCTGATCGCCGACGATCTGCTTCAGACGCCCGAAGGCCAACCGGTTTCAGCCGGCAAGACGCTCTGGTTCCGCGAGGACCAGACGCCGCTGGATGTCTCGTTCCACATGTTCATCGACAGCAACATCACCAAGGCCTCGCGCATGCGCCGCGAGCTGGGCTTCCTGAAGCCGCTGGTGCGCCGATCCTTCCTGGAAAAGCATGGCCTGTCCTATGACGAGACCATGCGGCTGGGCGAAGACTACGACCTTTACGCGCGCATGTTGAGCCTCGACGCGAAGATGCGGCTGATACCGTGGACGGGCTATGTCAGCGTGATGCGCGGCGACTCCCTGTCGCTGAACCATGGCCGCAAGGAACTGGCGGCGCTGGAGGCGAGCGACGCGCGCCTGCTAACTTCGGGCCGGCTATCCGAGGCGGATGCCGCCATCGTGCGCAAGCACCAGTTCACCACGCAGTCCCGCCTTGTGTGGATCGACTTCATGGCAAACCTGAAAAAGGGAAATGCCTTTGGCGCAGCGGGCATCGTGCTGAAGGATGTGCGGCAGGCGCCGTACGTGGTCCAAGGGCTTTTCCGCATGATCGCGGGCCGCTTTGGCGGGCGGAAGAAAGTCTGATAGCAGGGCGCTCGTCAGACCCATGAGCCGTCATGCCCTCGCCTCTCGAAATACAGGTTCGCGCCGCCCTTGATGGCGTGAAGGACCCCAACTCCGGCAAGGGCCTTGCCGCCTCTGGCCGCGTGAGTGGGCTGGTGGCGCGCGCCGATGGCAAGGTCGGCTTCGTGATCGAGACCGGCGTGGGCGCGGCGGACGAACCGCTGCGCAAGGCGGCGGAAGTCGCTGTCGCGCGCGTGCGCGGTGTCACGACCGTGACAGCGGTGTTGACGGCGGAAGCGACAACCGGCGCGCGCAGCGTTCCGGCGGCGGCGCCCGCATCACTTTCACCGAAACCTGCGCCACAACTGGCGCCGACGACGCCGGTGGGACAGGGGCCGGTGCGGCCTGCACGCGGCATCGTTGCGGTGGCCTCGGCCAAGGGCGGTGTTGGCAAATCAACAGTCACGGTGAATCTCGCCGTGGCGGCGGCGCGCAGCGGGCTGCGCGTGGGATTGCTGGATGCCGATGTGTTCGGACCGTCGCTGCCGACCATGCTGGGCACGGTGGGCCAGCGGCCGGACGTGAAGAACAAGCGGATGCAGCCAGTGATGGCGCACGGGCTGGTGACGATGTCGATCGGCTATCTCGTCGATCCCGATCAGGCCGTGGTGTGGCGCGGGCCGATGGTGATGTCGGCGGTCAACCAGCTCATCAACGACACAGACTGGGGCGACCTCGACCTGTTGTTCATCGACACGCCGCCGGGCACGGGCGAGGTGCAGCTGACGCTGGTGCAGCGCCTGCCGCTGGATGGCGTGGTGATCGTCTCGACGCCGCAGGAAGTGGCGCTGGCCGATGTGCGGCGTGGCGTGGGCATGTTCCGCAAGACGAATGTGCCAGTGCTGGGCATCATCGAGAACATGGCGTGGTTCGAACAGCAGGATGGATCACGCGCCTATATCTTCGGACAGGGCGGCGCGGAGCGCACAGCGGCCGAACAGAAAGTGCCTTTCCTGGGCGCACTGCCGATCCTGCCGGTGCTGCGCGAGGGCGGCGATACGGGCATTCCAGCGGCGACGGGAGACAGCAGCGCAGCGGAAGCTTTCCGCCTGCTGGCCGACGCCGTGAACGAAGCGCTCGCGGCGGGGCCGAGCAAGCCGGCGCCGAAGATAATCTTCGAGTAGCTACTTCTTTCCGCGTGCCCTGCTGGCCGTCTTCCTGGGCGCCTTTTGCATGCGGCGGGTATCTTCAAGCGTGATCCAGACAGGCGCGTGATCGCTTGGCTTCAGCAGTCCCCTCGCCCAGCGGTCGACGCCAGCGGAAGCGAGGCGTGGCGCGAGCGAGGGGCTGAGGAGGATGTGGTCGATCCGGAGGCCCGCATTCCGTTCCCAGCGGCGGCGAAAATAGTCCCAGAAGGTGTAGATGGTCTCGTCGGGATGGAGTTCGCGGAGCGTGTCCGTCCAGCCCTGCTTCAACAGCTTGCGGTAAGCCGCGCGGCTTTCCGGCTGCACGAGGGCGTTGTCGTCGTAGGAGATGGTTTCGTAGATGTCAGCCTCGGTGGGGACGACATTAAAATCCCCCAGCAGCACAACGGGAGCGCCGGATTTCTTCAGCGTCTTTGCGTGCGCGATCAGGCGATCAAACCAGGCGAGCTTGTAGGCGAATTTCGGACCCGGCTGCGGATTGCCGTTCGGAAGATACAGACAGGCGATGATAAGACCATCGACGGCGGCCTCGATATAGCGACTGGCCTTGTCGGCGGGATCGCCGGGTAGGCTGCGGCGGATCACGATCGGCTCTGACCCACGCGCGAGGATGGCGACGCCATTGTAGGCGCGCTCGCCCAGCCAGACGACGCTGTAACCGGCCTTCCGGAGCGCGTCTTCGGGGAAAAGGTCAGCCGGCGTTTTCAGTTCCTGCAGGGCGACAATATCGGGCTTGGCCCTCGCCAGCCATTTGAGCAGCAGCGGCAGGCGGCCACGCACGCCGTTGATGTTCCAGGTCGCGATCTTCACTGAGGGGGATATTGTCCGAACGCGGGCCAATCAAAGGATCTGACAGGCTTCTTCGAAAGGCAGGCGCGGCAGGCGTGGAAACAGGTTCTCGTTCGTGCCGTAGCCGATATTGCAGATGAAGTTGGCGCGCAGGTTGGTGTCCTTGAAGAATTCGTCGTTGACGGCCTGCTCCTTGAAACCGGACATCGGCCCGCAATCGAGGCCAAGTGAGCGCGCGGCCATCATCAGGTAAGCCGCCTGCAGCGAACCATTGCGCAGGGCGTTCTCCTGCGCCAGCTGCGGATTGCCGGAAAACCAAGAGCCTGACTCCGGCTTGTGCGGGAACAGGAAAGGCGTGCGCTCCCAAAAATTGAGATCGTAGGCCATGATGACGTTGACTGGCGCGGCCAGGGTCTTGGGCCGGTTGCTGGACGACATATGCGGCGCAAGGCGCGCCTTGGCTTCATCGCTGACCAGAAAGACGAAGCGGGCAGGATTGCCGTTCGAAGCCGTGGGGCCCCATTTCGCCAGCTCGTACATCTCATGCAGCAAGGCCTGCGGAATGGCGGAAGGATCAAACGCATTATAGGTGCGCGCCGTGCGGAAAAGCCGGTCGAGCGAGGCAGTGGGAAGCGCGTTGCGCGTGCGTTCGGTCATGCGTGGTCTTTCGGACGGGAAAATCAGTTGCCGCCGGGCAAGGCTATGCCATGCTGGCCAAGTGGCAAGACGGAGCGAGAATGTCCGCACCAGGATCGCATGGTGAAACCGATTTCGTGATGCTTCCGGCGCGGCCGGAACCCATCGCCGTGCCCGCGGCCAAGACCGCCGTGATCGTGGTCGACATGCAGAACGCCTACGCTTCGAAGGGCGGCTATCTGGATCTTGCGGGCTTCGACATCTCCGGCGCGCAGAAAGTGATCGAGAACACCAAGGCCGTGGTGGAGGCCGCGCGCGCTGCGGGCATGACGGTGATCTATTTCCAGAATGGCTGGGATTGCGACTATGTGGAAGCGGGCGGACCGGGCTCGCCGAACTATCACAAGTCGAACGCGCTGAAGACGATGCGCAAGCGGCCCGAACTGCAGGGCAAGCTGCTGGCGCGCGGCGGCTGGGACTATGAGCTGGTCGATGCGTTGAAGCCGCAGCCGGGCGACATCGTTCTGCACAAGACGCGGTATTCCGGCTTCTTCAATTCGCAACTCGATTCCGTGCTCCGCTCACGCGGCATCCGCCATCTCGTCTTCACCGGCATCGCCACCAATGTGTGCGTGGAAAGCACGCTGCGCGACGGCTTCTTCCTCGAATACTTCGGCGTCGTGCTGGAGGACGCCACGCATCAGGCCGGGCCCGAATTCGTGCAGAAAGCGGCGATCTACAATATCGAGACATTCTTCGGGTGGGTGTCGACCGTGGCCGACTTCAAAGGCGCGATGGGCCAGGCAGACCACACGCGCGGGGACTAACCGATGCGCGCGGCGTCAGTCATAGATCTCGCCGTCGTCGCCACAGACAACTGCCTGCAGCTCGCCGGCCAGCATTCGAGCGACCGACCTCAGATGGCACGCGGGGTCCGCGCCGAAGACTTCGGTTCCGACGAAGAGGATATCCTCCTCGTCCCAGCGGAAGACGCGCTGCCAGGCGCCGGCATGCGGCAGGAAGAGTTCAGCGTCCCCGCCCGTGTTGCGCAGCGTGAAGGTCTGGCCGGTTTCGGGGAGGCGCACCGCATAATCGCCCGTGGCAAGGCGGACGTGCTGGTGGCGCGCAACGGCCTCGAGCCATTCGGCGAGCGTAATGGCTGGGCCGCCTTCATCCGATTGCGGATTGCGGGTGATGCGGATCATGTACGCCAAGCGCAAACTCCAGTCATAGTCCTGTAGCTAGCTGAACGCACGAGGAGCCGTCCATGCCCAAGCAGATCGTCCTTCCGCCCGGCACGCACAAGCCGATCGCCCCCTTCTCGCCCGGCACGGTGGCGGACGGGGTTGTCTATGTGTCGGGCACGCTGGCCTTCGACAAGGACAACAACATTCTCTACCCCGGCGATGCGGCGGCGCAGACGCGGCACATTCTCGAGGTGATCAAGTCCGTGGTGGAAACGGCGGGCGGCACGATGGATGATGTAACGATGAACAACATCATGCTGAAGTCGTGGGACGATTATGGCGCGATGAACAAGGTCTATGCGGAATACTTTCCGGGCGACAAGCCGGCGCGCTGGTGCATCGTCTGCGGGCTGGTGAAGCCTGATGCGCTGGTGGAGATCGGGTCGATCGCGCATGTCGGGAAGAAGTAGTTGGCCACGACGGCGGATGGCATCTGGTACGACCTGATCCCCGGCCCAAAGGGCGCGGAGACGGTGCTGCTGTCGGCGGGGCTGGGCGGGTCGGCAAACTTCTGGGCGCCGCAGATGGCGGCGCTGACCGCGCGGTTCAGCGTGCTGCTCTACGATCATCGCGGGACGGGACGCAGCGTGCGCACGCTGACCGAGCCGCATGCCGTGGAGGCGATGGCGGCAGACATGCGCGCTGTCATGGACGCGGCCAGGGTGAAGGCGGCGCATGTGGTGGGGCATGCGGCGGGCGGACTGGCGGGGCTGGCGCTGGCGCTCAAGAGCCCGAAGCGGGTGGGCAGGCTGGTGGTGGTGAATGGCTGGTCGCGGCCCGATCCGCATGTGGCGCGGTGTTTCGAGGCGCGGGTGGCGCTGCTGAAGAAATTGGGCAAGCGGGCGTATGTGCGAGCGCAACCGCTGTTTCTCTATCCGGCGACCTGGATCTCCGCGAACACCAACCTGATCGACGCCGAGGAAGAGCATATGGTGAAGGGGTTTCCCTCAACCGATGTGATGCTGGCGCGAATAGGCGCCCTGCTCGCCTTCGATATCGATGCGAAACTGCCGAAGATTGCGGCGCCGGTGCTCGTCAGCGCCTCGGCGGACGACATGCTTGTGCCGGTGACTTGCTCGCAGCGCTTGGCGGAAGGCCTTCCCGGTGCGACGCTCGACATCATGCCGTGGGGCGGGCACGCGATGAGCGTTACGGCGCCGGATGAGTTCAACGCGAGGTTGCTGCGCTTCCTCGAACGCTAGACGGAGTTGGTCATGG
>JAVBYB010000355.1 GCA_030824255.1 bacterium | reverse complement strand
AAGGCGATCCTCGCCCACCTCGCAGCCGAACAGGTCGAACCTCCGGGCGATGATCGCGACCTGATCGCGCAACTCGAGCACGCCTCCGAAGGCGGCGTCATCGGCCAGACTCATGCCTCCGCGCATGTTGCAGCGCCCGCGCAACCAGCACCCGTCATCGTCGCTCCCGTCGTTGTCGCCGCCCCGGTCGAACCCGAACCGCAGCCGGAAGGCGAGGGCAGGTGGGACTCTGACCAGGGCCGCTTCCTCCGTCCGGGCGAAGTCTCGCTGGCCGATCTCGAAGCCGCCTTCCTCAACGCCGATGGTCCCGAAGCGCTGGAAGCAAAACCTGCCGCCGCCGCGAACCCGTTCCCCGCCGCGGCCGCCGACCATGACGACGACAAGAAGAGCGCCATCGGCGTCTCCACCATCCGCGTCAACGTCGAAGTGCTCGAGTCCCTGATGACCATGGTCTCGGAACTCGTGCTGACGCGTAACCAGCTGATGCAGATCCTGCGCAACTCGCAGGACAGCGAATTCAAGGGCCCGCTCCAGCGCCTCTCCGGCGTCACCGCGGAGCTGCAGGAAGCCGTCATGAAGACGCGCATGCAGCCCATCGGCTCGGCCTGGAAAAAACTCCCGCGCATCGTCCGTGACGCTTCGCAGGATCTCGGCAAGCGCCTCGAACTCGTCATGGATGGCGAGAACACCGAGCTCGATCGCCAGGTCCTCGAACTCATCAAGGATCCGCTGACCCACATGATCCGCAATTCCTGCGATCATGGCGTCGAGACGCCGGCCGTGCGCGCCGCTGCGGGTAAGCCCGAGACGGGCACGATCAAGCTGCGCGCCTATCACCAGGGCGGTCACATCATCATCGAGGTCGGCGACGATGGCGCTGGCCTCAACACCGAACGCATCCGCCAGAAGGCCGTGGAAAAAGGCGTCATCGACGGCATGGAAGCCATGGCGATGACCGATGCCCAGGTTCACCGCCTCATCTTTGCGCCGGGCTTCTCCACCGCCGCCAAGGTCACCAACATCTCCGGCCGCGGCGTCGGCATGGATGTTGTGAAAACCAATGTCGAGCAGATCGGCGGTACGATCGACCTCCGCTCGCGCTTTGGCCACGGCACAACCTTCATCATCAAGATCCCGCTGACGCTGGCCATCATCTCGGCGCTCATCGTCGGCGTCGACGAGCACCGCTTCGCGCTGCCGCAACTCTCCGTGCTTGAGCTTGTGCGCGCCGGCGCGCGGTCCGAGCATCGTATCGAAACGATCAACGCCACACGCGTCCTGCGCCTGCGCGACCGTCTGCTGCCGCTGGTCGCACTGTCAAACGTGCTGAACCTGATGGTCGACGAACACGACCCAAGCCGCAGCGCCACCATCGTCGTCATGCAGGTTGGCGAGACGCGCTTTGGCCTCATCGTCGACGAAGTGTTCGACACAGAGGAAATCGTGGTCAAGCCGCTGTCCAAGCGTCTCGGCGCGATGTCGGAATACTCGGGCGCCACCATTCTCGGTGATGGCTCGGTCATCATGATCCTCGACCCGAACGGCGTCTCCCGCTCCGTCTCCAATGTGGAACGCTCGGTCAGCCGCCTCCTCGACGAACAGGCGCAAGCTGCCGCTGCTACGCCCACAACGCCGCCGGTCAGCCTGCTGTTGTTCTCCGCCGGCGGCGCCGAACCGCGCGCGTGCCCGCTCTCGCTGGTCACACGCCTGGAAGAGATCGACGCCACGTCGATCGAAAATACGTCGCGCGGTCCCGTCGTGCAGTATCGTGGCCGCCTCATGCCGCTGGCGATGGCCGGTGGTTCGCTCCGCAGGGAAGGGCGCCAGCCCGTGCTGGTGTTCAGCCATGGCGCCGCTGTGGTTGGCCTCGCCGTCGATACGATCCTCGACATCGTGGAAGAGCATCTCGACATTCAGCTTGGCGACCATACGCCCGGCATCCTCGGCACGGCTGTCATCAAGGGCAAGTCCACCGAGATCATCGATGTTGGCCATTATCTCAGCCAGGCCGAACCGGGCTGGGCCACCGCCGCCACCAAGATCGATGCCCGCGCGGGTCGCAAGCGCATCCTGCTGATCGAGTCGCATCCCTTCTTCCGCAACCTGCTGGCGCCGATGGTCTCCGCCGCCGGCTATGACGTCACTGTCGCCGAAGGGCCTGACGAGGCCCGCGCCCGTATGGCGGCCGGCGCAGCCTTCGACATCGTGCTGGCCGACGCAGACGGCCCCCGCATGGAAGATGTCAAAGGCGCCCACGTCATCCCGATGTCCACGCGCCGCGACGCCGAAGCCGTCCCCAAATCGGATCGCAACGCCCTGCTGGACGCGATCCAGCGCGCCCTGCGCAGCGGAGAAGCCGCATGACCACCCGCGAATACGTCACCTTCCGGATCGGCGGCCAGCTGTTCGGATTGAGCGTCACCGAGATCCACGACGTGTTCCGCCCGTCCAGGATGACGCCGGTCCCCCTGTCGGGTTCGGAAATCGCCGGCGTTCTTAATCTTCGTGGACGGATTGTCACGGCGATCGACGCCCGCTCCCGCCTCGGCCTGCCGCTGCGCAAGAAAAGCGATCAGGAACAATGCCTTGCGATTGGCGTGGAGCATGGCGGGGAGAGTTTCGGCCTCGTCATCGACGAGATCGGCGACGTCGTTCAGCTCGACGACAGCCAGATGGAGCAAAACCCCGTTAACCTTGACGCGACATGGTCGGGTGTATCGCGCGGGGTCTACCGCTTGGCCGACGGGCTCCTGGTCATCATGGACATTGATCAGATGTTTGTCGGCGTTGGCGGGACTGACTCGGCGGCTGCGGCCTAATTTGAAGGGGGACGCCCATGAAACGCTGCCTGATCGTCGACGATAGCCGCGTGGTCCGCAAGGTCGCGCGCCGCATCGTGGAAGACCTGCGCTTTGAAGCGGAAGAGGCGGCCGATGGCGCCCAGGCGCTCGAAGCCTGCCGCAAGACCATGCCGGATTGCATCCTGCTCGACTGGAACATGCCGGTCATGAACGGGATCGACTTCCTGCGCGCCCTCCGCCGCGAGCCGGGCGGCGATCGCCCCACCATCGTTTTCTGCACCACCGAGAACGACATGAGCCACATCGCAGAGGCCATGCGCTCGGGCGCCAACGAATACATCATGAAACCGTTCGACTCCGAGATCATCGAATCCAAGTTCTCCGAAGTCGGTCTCGTCTAAGCGCAGACCTGCTTGCCCTCAAACTGATCGCACCCATTGACCGCAGCCGTCCGCCAGCCTGAATCCGACCGCCGCGTCCGCGTCATGCTCGTGGACGACAGCGCGATCGTGCGTGGCTTCATGCGGCGCTGGATCGATGAGGAACCCCGCATCGAGCTGGTGAAAGTCTGCTCCGACGGCGCGCAGGCCGTCGCCGAAGTCGCCAACGTCCGCCCCGACGTGATCGTCCTCGACATCGAGATGCCGAACATGGACGGGCTCACCGCCCTTCCGCAACTTCGCAAGCTCGCGCCCGAAGCCCGCATCGTGATGGCGTCAACGCTGACGTCGCAAGGCGCGCAGCAGACGGTAAAGGCGCTCTCCCTCGGCGCTGCAGACTTCATCGCCAAGCCGCAGGCCTCCGCCATGGGCGGCGTCGACGGCTATCGCCGCGATCTCGTCGAGAAGATCATCGCCCTTGGCCCGCGCCCAGCCATGCGTGGCGCCGCAGCGCCATCGACCGTCCGTCTCCGCCAGCGCCCGACCCAGGCCAGCAAGCCTGCGGCCATGGTCATCGCCGCTTCCACGGGCGGGCCCTCCGCGCTTCCCGTCTTCCTTGCCGCCATCGCCAACCGCATCGATGCGCCGATCCTGATCGTGCAGCACATGCCGGCCGCCTTCACGCCGGTCTTCGCCGAGAAACTTGAATCCGTCATCGGCAAGCGCTGCCGCGAAGCCGTCGACGGCGATCCTGTAATTCCCGGCCAGGTGCTTGTCGCCCCCGGCGATTTTCACATGCGCGTCGCGCGCGCCCCCTCGGGCCGCATCGTGACGCTGGACCGGGGCGAGCAGGTGAACTTCTGCCGCCCGGCCGCAGATCCCCTTTTCGAGTCCGCAGCTGCTGCGTTCGGCAACCGCCTGCTTGGCGTGGTGCTGACCGGCATGGGACATGACGGCCGCGCAGGCGCGGGCCGGATTGTCGAAGCCGGCGGGCGCGTCATCGTACAGGACGAAGCGAGCAGCGTGGTATGGGGGATGCCAGGAGCTGTTGCGCAGGCGGGCTATGCGGAGGCTGTGAAGCCTTTGCGTGAACTGGGTCAGCTCGCGCTGCGCATGATGAACGGAGAAGCTGCTTGAACAGCCAGGATTTCGATTTCGTCTCGCAGCTGCTGCGCAAACGCGCGGGCATCGTCCTCGGCGGCGACAAGATGTACCTGCTGGAAAGCCGGCTGGCTCCGCTCGCCCGCAAGGAAGGTCTTCCGTCCATCGATGACCTGATCCAGGTCGTCCGCGCCCGTCGCGACGAACGCCTCATCACGCAGGTCGTCGATGTGATGACCACGAACGAGACGTTCTTCTTCCGCGACAAGACGCCGTTCGACCATCTCAAGGAAGCCGTGATGCCGGCTCTCGCGCAGGCCCGCAAAGGCCAGCGCATCCGCATCTGGTGCGCGGCCGCCTCGACAGGGCAGGAGCCGTACTCCATCGCCATGATGCTCGACCAGACGCCCGCGCTCACCGGCGGCGTGCCCGTCGAGATCATTGCCACCGACATCTCCGACCGCTGCCTCGACCGCGCCCGCCAGGGCCTGTTCACGCAATTTGAAGTCCAGCGCGGCCTGCCGATCCAGATGCTGATGCACTACTTCACGCAGCAGGACGATCACTGGCGCATCTCGGAGCGCATCCGCTCGCTCGTCACCTTCCGCAAGCTGAACCTGATGGACCCGAGCTATAATCTCGGGAAGTTCGACGTCGTGTTCTGCCGCAACGTGCTGATCTATTTCGACGCCCCCACCAAGGGTGCGGTGCTCGACCGCATCGGCCAGTGCACCAACCCCGGCGGCTTCCTCATGCTTGGCGCTGCCGAGTCCGTCATCGGCATCACGCAGTCCTTCGAGTCCGCGCAAGACCGCCGCGGCCTCTACAAGCTGACCGAGCGCGCGGTGAAGGCAGCCTGAGCCGGCCACAGGCATTCCTGTCGCAGCGGCATGAGCGCCAGCTGCGGCAATCTCGCCGCACGTAACCGGTAGCAACCGCAATGCTGCACTGCAGATGTGACAACGCGCGCATGGCCGTGTCACGCAACTGACGTGCAACCTGTCCACCTTTCCGGCACGCCCGGTTGGAGGGGACTGCCATGAAACGCCTCATTGTCTGGTTGCCAGCGCTTGCGATCCTCACGGTCGCGATCCTTGCTGCAGGCTGCACGCCCGCCTCAGCCCCGGTCGTCGAGGAAGCTGCCGCCTGCGATACCGGCGCCGTAAGCGCCTCCGCCGCCGAAGCCGCGAAGCCGGGCTGCGGCGCAGCGTGGATCGACGCCAACGTCGCCATCAACCAGCTCCAGTCGTTCGGCACGCATAACTCCTACAAGGTCGCCATCCCGCCCGCCGAACTCGCCCTCATCGCCGAGCGCAACGCCAATGCCGCGACAACGCTCGACTACGCTCACCGCCCCATCGCCGAACAGCTGGATAAAGGCGCGCGCCAGCTCGAACTCGATCCGTCGGATGATCCTGAAGGCGGGCTCTACGCCACGCCGCTCGCCCGCACGATCCTGGAACAGCGCGGGGAAACGCTCGAGCCCTACGATCTCTCCGTGATGAGCCAGCCCGGCATCAAGGTGATCCACGCGGCCGACATCGACTACCGCTCGCACTGCCTGCTCTTCGTCGACTGCCTCAAACAGGTGAAGGCATGGTC
>JAVBYB010000147.1 GCA_030824255.1 bacterium | reverse complement strand
CGTGTTCTGGAAGGGGCATGTGGGGATCATGTGCTCGCCGACCCTGCTGCTGCATTCCAGCGCGCGGGACATGCATTGCGAGGTCGAGCCGCTGATGCAGGCTGTCGATCGCATTCGCCCGATCGCGGGCGATGTGCGGAGCGTGAAGCGCTTCGGGTAGGCGCGCGCGGTTTGTTTCCGCCATGGCGACACTGGCTTGCCCGCCATCTGCGATTTGCTACGGCGCCCCGATCTTTTCGGGGGAGGGGACGTCGTGCGTTTGAAACTGGTGATCGGGGTCGTGCTGGGACTTGCCCTGAGCGCTTGCTCGTCAACCAAACAGTATTCAGGCCCGGACAGGCAGCCGAGCGAGATCGCAATCGTCACGAAGGCTGAAGGCGCGCCGCTGACAGTCAATTCCGTTGACGGCAATTTTCGCGGCATCGGCGACCTCCTGCGGTTGGATTTCCTGCCGGGGCCCCACACGCTCGGCATCCACTGGGTGAACGGTATCGACGGCGGAGGCCTGGAATACAGCTCTGTGCCGATCATGCTGTCGTTCGATGCCAAGGCCGGTCGCACCTACGAGATCAAGGCCAAGGCGGGCAGCGGCCAGTCCTGGACTGCCTGGATCGAGGACACGGCGACCAAGGAGGTCGTGTCTCAAGTCGTCCCGTGATGTAGCGAAACATCGAGGGCGTCATGTTCGGGCCTGGCTCCGTGCATCCTGCTTTGCCGTCCGTGTCGCGAAGCAAGACCCTTGGGTCAGGCCCAAGGATGACGTGTCCGTGGCGGCGGGCGCGACTTTCCACCCTTGAATGTGCATCCAACTGCGGGGGGCTGCGTATGAAGGGGGTGCATGGAGGCTTGCATGGACATCGCGAAGGGAGCGCTGGCGGCCGGGTTGATCCTTGGCGTGCTGGACGCGCTGTGGCTGGGCGTGATCGCGCGGGAGTGGCTGGTCCAGCAGATGGGCGAGTTGCGGCGGGCGGATATCCAGTGGGTTCCGGCGCTGGCCTTTTATGTTCTGTTCTCGGTGGGGCTCTCGGTTTTCGCCGTCGCGCCTGCGCTGGAAACGGGCGACTGGCTGAAGGCTGCCATGCTGGGCGGGTTCTTCGGGCTGGTGGCCTATGGGACCTATGACCTGACAAACTGGGCGACCATCAAGAGCTGGCCCGTACCGATGGTGTTCGTGGACATGGTATGGGGAGCGGTGCTCTCGGCCGCGTCGGCGGCGGGCGGCGTGCTGCTGCTGAAGCAGTTTGGCTGGGCCTGATTATTCGTCCCACTGGAAGACGTCTTCCACGCTGACATCAAAGACATGCGCGATGCGGAAGGCAGCCTCGAGGGAGGGACCGTACTTGCCGGCTTCGATGGCGGCGATGGTCTGCCGTGTCATGCCGATGCGTGTCGCGAGATCGCTTTGCGTCATCTCGCCATGCTCGAACCGGAGGCGGCGGATCTGGTTGGCGATGGGAAGTTTCGCCATGCGCTAGTAGCCGCGCCGGAACATGACGATCTGTGCGATGGCGACGACCAGCGCTGCGATGACCATGCAGAGCAGCGCGTAGTTCACGATGTCGATCATGGTGACGCCGCGCGTGTGCGTGGGGATGAAGAGCGAGGCGACGGCGACCATCAGCGTGTAATAGCCGATGGTGTGGGAGCGGGCCTGGATCAGCTTTTCGCGTTCGTCGCGCGGGCCGCGGCCATCCTTTCCCGTGGTTGCCATGGCGATGAGGTTGAGACCCGCCTGCAGCACGATCAGCGCGACGATGCATCCGAGCGCGAGATAGAGCGCGGGCATGGATTGCGACTTCACGAGGCCGGACAGGATCGCGGCGTAGTAGGCGCCCATGCAGGCGATCACGGTGATCAGCGTGATCCACGCAGACTTCTCGCGGAATGACATGGCGGGGCCCTGAAAAGTGACTCGACTCGATGTATATAATCTTTTACATCGTGTCTGGTTTCTTTGTCACGACTTTTTGCGGCTCCGGCGCAGGCTTCTACGTGATTCCGGAGGCGCTGACGGCTTGTCCCGATGGAGGTTGGAATGCGTGGATGGATGATCGCGATCGTGCTGGCGGTGGGCGCGCCCGCGGCGTTGGCGCAGCACGGGACGCAGGCGGCGCCCGGCCAAGGACAGACGTTGAGCCTGCAGGGCGACACAAAGGCATGGTCGGACAATCCGCACATGCATGCGTTCTTCGAGCTGACCAAGGCGCGGCTGGGCGCGGGCGCGGCGACGCTGGATTTCGCGAAGTATCGCGACGATGCGTATGCGATCTTCCGGACGTTCGGCACATCGATGGGGATGAGCCCGGACGGGATGGTGGATCACCTCAAGGACATTCCCGGGCAGCTCGTTCACATCGTGAAGGACGATCCAAAGGTGCTCGACAGCTATGAGAACTTCCGGGTTGCGATGATGGGACCGGACTAGGCGGCTGCCAGCACGCGCTCGTGCTTCGACGGACGGCCCCTGCGGGGCCAGCTCAGCATGAGCGCTACTCTGGCAACTTGCACAAAGCGCTCATCCTGAGCAGCGCGCAACGCGCGCGTCCGTCGAAGGACGAGCGCGTGCGCGCAATGCTCGCTGCCTATCTGATGATATTCGATCCCGGACATAGAAATTCAAAATAGGCAGACATCCGCCTTAACGACCGGCACATCGGCGCTGGTGAATGCACGCTCGTAGACTTCGTAGGCGTAACCCATGTAAAGTCGAACGCCGCCTGTCGTAAAAGTCCCTTCTACTTCAACAAGTCGAGGTGGCCCTTGGCGCCCCTTGAGTTCCCGAACCTGCCGAAGCGCCTCCTTCGAGAGAGGCACCAAAATGGCTTCATCACGCACATCACAGCGCCGCTGAGGTTGATCAGCTGAAGGAGCAGCGCTGGCGCTGTACAGCCATAGGGCTGAATTGGTTCCAAGGTCCAAGAGCTGAGCGAACCCCTGCGTCCGTACACTGACTCCATCCCATCGGGATGGATTTTCGAACAAGTCGGCAATGTCAACGGATTGATACGTCCTGACTGCTGCAACACGCCCTGTGCTAGGCCCGGCACAGCCCACGACGGAGAACAAGAGAAGGGCCAAGCTGACCCGCGTCACCTGCGCACTACTCCCCGCCCGCATAGATTTTCACCAGCTGGTGGAGGAACATGCGGCCTTCCATCAGCTGTTTCACGCCGACGCGTTCGTTGAGGCCATGTGCGCCCGATGTGTTCGCGTCGGCGAAGATGCCGGAGACGCCATAGGTGGTGATGCCGGCGGGCGTAGTGAAACGGGCGTCGGTGGCGCCGGTGGTCATCTGCGGAATGACGGGCACGCCGGGCCACATTTTCTCGGTCAGCTCCTCGATGGGCTTGAGGATTTCCGGCGGCAGCGCGACGGGCTTCACCGGCGTTTCCGGCGGCGAGCGCATCGTGATCTTCACGTCGGCATTGCCGATGGCGCCTTCGAGCTTCTGGCGGATCTCTTCCTGCGTGTGGCCGGGGAAGATGCGGCAGTTGACGTTGGCCGTGGCGCGTTGCGGCAGGGCGTTGGGCGCGTGGCCCGCTGACAGCTGTGTCGCGATGCAGGTGGTGCGCAACGTGGCGTTGTAGCTGGGGTTCAGCATCAGGCGGCGGATGGCGGCGGCGTTCTCGCCATCGGCTGCGTCGCGCATGTCCTGGCCTTCCTGGCCGGGTGTGATGGCGCCCATGCGGCGGAAGAAGTTGCGCGTGGCGTCATTGAACTCGATGGGAAATTCATAGGCCTGAACGGCGAGCAGGGCCTGGCCGAGATCATAGATCGCATTGTCGGGCACGGGGCGTGAGGAGTGACCGCCGGGATTGGTGATTTCGAGCGTGAAGTCCTGGTAGAGTTTCTCGCCGGCCTGTACGCCGTTGAAAATGTACTTGCCCGTCTCCGGATCGATGCGGCCGCCAGCTCCCTCGTTGAGCGCGAACTCGGCGGAGATGAGGTCGAGATGGTTCTCGACCATGTACTTCGCGCCGATGAATTCGTTGGCGCTCTCCTCGCCGCAATTGAGCATCATCTTGATCGTACGGGCGGGCTTGTAGCCTTCGCGTTTGAAGCGGATCATCGAGTCGGTGAAGATCGCCGCCATCGCCTTGTCGTCGGTCGCGCCACGCGCGTAGAAGTAGCCGCCTTCTTCCGTGAGCACGAAGGGATCGCGCACCCAGTCTTCGCGCTTGGCTTCCACCACATCGATGTGCGCCATCAGCATTATGGCCTTGGCGTTGGGGTCCGAGCCGGGAAGGATCGCGACGAGGTTGCCGTCCTGAGGACGGTTCGGCGCCGGGTTGACGAGGATGTGGAGGTCGCTCGCCGGATAGCCGGCAGCCATCAGGCGCGCCTTCATCCGCTCCGACGCCTGTGTGCAGGAGCCGACGGAGAAGGTGGTGTTTGTCTCGACCAGCTCTTTATATAGCGCGCGGAATTCGGGCTCGTGTGCGCCCGGGTCGCGGGAGAAGCCGCTGGTGCTCGTAGCGACCGGCGCTGTGGCGCAGGCGGCGAGGGCGAGCGTCGACGCGGCAAGGAGCATAAGGCGCATGCGGGTAGTCCCCTGAAGATGTCAGGGTGAGATGAGCATGCCGGGGGCTGCAGGCCAAGGGCGGCGCCAAAGCAAAAGGCCCGCCGGTGAGGGCGGGCCTTTCCGGGTGTTGGTTCGTCTCAGCCTAGAGCTTCTCGGTCAGCTCGGGGACAATCTTGAAGAGGTCGCCGACGAGGGCGAAGTCGGCGATCTGGAAGATCGGAGCTTCTTCGTCCTTGTTGATGGCGACGATGATCTTCGAGTCCTTCATGCCGGCGAGGTGCTGGATGGCGCCCGAGATGCCGATGGCGACGTAGAGCTCCGGGGCGACGACCTTGCCGGTCTGGCCGACCTGGTAGTCGTTGGGGGCGTAGCCTGCATCCACCGCGGCGCGCGAGGCGCCGACGCCTGCGCCGAGCTTGTCGGCGAGGGGAAGGATGTACTGGTTGAACTGTTCAGCCGAGGCGAGGGCGCGACCGCCGGAGACGACGCGCTTTGCGCCGGCGAGTTCGGGACGGTCGGACTTCGCGATCTCTTCCGAGACGAAGGCCGACTTGAACGGACCAGCGGGAGCAGCAGCGCTTTCGACCGGGGCCGAGCCAGAGGAGGCTACAGCCTGGAAGGCCGTGCCGCGAACGGTGACGACTTTCTTGGCGTCGGTGGATTTGACGGTCAGGATGGCGTTGCCGGCGTAGATCGGGCGCTCGAAGGTCGAGGCGTCGATCACCTTGGTGATTTCCGAGACCTGCATCACGTCGAGCTTGGCGGCGATGCGCGGGGCGACGTTCTTGCCCGTGGCGGTGGCGGGGGCGAAGAAGGCGTCGTAGCCGGACATCATCGGCACGACGAGGGCTTCGACGGCTTCGGCGAGGGCGTGGCTGAAGGCTTCGCCTTCAACGTGGATCACCTTGCGGACGCCGGCGAGTTTGGATGCGGCTTGCGCGGCAGCGCCGGCGTTGTGGCCGGCGACGAGGACATCGATGTCGCCGCCGAAGGCCTGGGCGGCGGCGACCGTCTTGGCGGTCACGTCATTCAGCGCGGCGTTGCTGTGTTCAGCGAGAACGAGAACGGCCATGATCAGATGGCTCCCACGGACTTGAGTTTGGCGATGAGGGCATCGACGTCGGCGACTTTTTCGCCGGCTTCGCGCTTCTTGGGCTCTGTGACTTTCACGACCGACAGGCGCGGCGTGATGTCGACTCCGTAGTCAGCGGGCGACTTGGTCTCGATCGGCTTCTTCTTCGCCTTCATGATGTTGGGCAGCGAAGCGAAGCGCGGCTCGTTGAGGCGGAGGTCGGTGGTGACGACGGCGGGGATCTGCAGCGCAAGCGTCTGCAGGCCGCCATCGACTTCGCGCGTGACGTTCAGC
>JAVBYB010000474.1 GCA_030824255.1 bacterium | reverse complement strand
GGGGGCGTTCCTTCTCCTGTTCTTCTGCCTGCTTGCGGTCGGGGCGGGGAACACGATGCTGACCTCGGCGGTGCTGCCGCCGCTGACGCGCGAGCTTGGCCTGCCTGACTGGACGGCGGGGGCGATCTTTTCCCTGTCGGCGGCAATCTGGGTTGTGACGGCGCCTTACTGGGGCGCGAAGTCCAACGCCTGGGGGCGGCGCCGCGTGGCGGCGATCGGCATGCTGGGCTTTGCCGCCTCGATGTTCTTCTTCGCGCTTGTCTCCCTGATGGCGCTGATGGGGTGGATCACGAACTGGATCCTCGTCTTCATCCTGTTGCTGACGGCGCGGTCACTGTTCGGGATATTCGGCTCGGCGACCAATCCGGCTGCGCAGGCCTATGTGGCTGACCGCACCAGCCGCGCGGAACGTATGGACGAGATATCGACGCTGACCTCCGGCTTCACGCTGGGCCAGATTGCGGGACCGGCGGCGGCGGCGGCGCTGATCGCGGGCGGGGCGATGCTGTCGCCAACCGTGGGCCTACTGGCGCCGGTGATCGTAATCACCATCCTGGCCGGGGTGATTGCATTTCTGGTGTTCACCAAACTGCCCGAGAACCGGCCGCCACAGACTGACGGCGGCGTTGCGAAGTCGGGCGCGAAGGGCCTGTGGCGGCATCCGGCGATCTTCCCGTTCCTCCTGTATGCCGTGGGGCTGTCGCTGATCACGGGCGTGCTGACCCAGACATTTCCCTACGCGATCATGGACCGGATGAATGCGCCAGGAGCAGCCTCCGCGCAGTTCACCGGCCCTGCGATGACGATGGGCGCGATGGCGACGCTGATCTCGCAGCTGGTGCTGATCCCGCGCATGAAGCTCTCGGTGCGGGCGCTGATGGTTTATGGCGCGATCATGCTGGCGCTGTCGTCGGTGTTCATGGTGTGGGCGCAGGATTTCGCGCTTTTCGCCTTCTCGCAGATCCTGTTCGGGTTCGGGCAGGGCTTCTCGCGGCCGGGCTTCTCGGCGGGCGCCTCGCTGGCGGCGACGCACGAGCAGCAGGGCGATGTGGCCGGGCTGATCACGGCGGCGAACGGGATGGGGTTCGTGATCTCGCCTTTGTTCGGATTGTGGATGTACGAGAACGTTTCCCCGGAAGCGCCGTTCATTTTCTGCACGGGCCTCGTGGTCGTGCTGGCGATCTACGCCTTCTTCACCGCCAAGGCGGGGGATGCGAGCCGGCCGGCGACGATGGAAGATGTCGTGAAGGACAAGGCGCCTCACTAGGCGCCGTCAGGCGGTTTTCCTTCGCAGGCGCAAGATTGCGTGTCTGGCGTACAAATGTAATCTGAATGCCGCTGGTTCGCCTGAATGTGGTCGCGAATGCGCCCCGCTCGGAGCCAAGCCTCACGGCACACAGGTTCCAAGGGGGATCCCATGAACATCACGCTCAAGGCCGGTCTGATGGCGGCGGCAGCCATCGCCGTGCTCGCCTCCGGCATGCCGTCAACGGAAGCGCAGGTCATCCAGGCTTCGGCGACGCAGAAGGCGGCGCGCGGCGGGCCTTCGCTCACCGCGTTCCGTCAGGGCGTCAATGACGAGAAGGACCGGCGCGAACTTGGCATCTCCGTGCTCGACATTGACGTGAACGTACGCGGCGACATTGCCGAGACCATCGTGACGGCGACCTTCACCAATCCGGGCACGGACATTCTGGAAGGGCGCTTTGTGCTGGACATGGCGGCGGGCGCGGTGGTGACCGGATACGCGCTCGATGTGAACGGCGTGATGATCGATGGCGTGCTGGAGACGCGCTACAACGCGGCCGAAGCCTACCAGTCGCGCGTCAATCGCCGCATTGATCCGGGTCTTGCCGAGGTCAACCACAGCGACCGGTTCGAGACACGCATCTATCCCATCCTTGCCAGGGGGCAGCGCACCATCCGCCTCAAGATGGTGAGCACATTCTCGCCAACGGACGGCTACACGCTGCCGCTGACCATCGCCAATCCGGTGGGGCGGATGACGCTCGACGTGACGGGCGAAGCGAAGATCATGTCTGTGCCGCAAGGCCTGAAGGCCATCGACCATAACGATGTGCGGGATATCCGTCTGAAGGGCGACCTGCGCATCGTGGCGCTGCAGCGTCCCGCCGTTCTGGTCAGCCGCCATCCGGGGGCGGGTTCGTTCTTCGACATCCAGGGCTCGCTGCCGCGCGGCGCCATGACACGCAACAAGCCGTTGCACATCCTGTGGGATCGTTCTGTTTCGCGCATCGACGACGAGCTGAAGGAAGAGGCGCAACTGGCCGAAGACCTCGTCACGAAACGGGGCCTGCGGCGCGCCATGATCACCTTCTTTGACAGCGGCAAGACGGAAACGCGCGAGGTGATGGCCGATCGCATCTCCGAAACGCTGGGCAATGTGAGTTATCGCGGCGCGACCAGCTATGCGACGCTGAAGGATCTCGCGACCGTAGCGGGCGCAGACTGCCTGATGTTCTCCGACGGGCGGGTGAGCATCGACGATCGCAACGGCTTCCTGCCGGATTGTTCGGTGACCGCCGTGACCAGCGGAGCGGAGCGCGATCTCGCCTGGCTGGGCGATGTGGCCCAGCGTACGGGCGGCGCCGTGCATGTGCTGACGAACAGGAATGCGACAGACGTGTTCAAGCTGCTCGACAAGCCGGACGCGGGAATTGTCTCCGTCACGGACGGAAAGGGCGCGCCGGTGGAGTTTGTGTCATTGGCCGCTGACCGGCGGGCTTTCAAGATTGTCGGGCCTGTTCCGGATGATGGCGTGGTGCAGGTGCGCGTCGAGGGCGAGGCGCAGGCGCGCCGGTTCGATGTGGCGCAGGCAGACGAAGCACGGTTTTCGGGGCCGGGCGCGCTGTGGGCGCGGCACAGGCTGGGCGTGATCGAGGCGGAGACGAAGCCGGACGATCTGGCGGCGATGGCGCGGCGCTACAATGTGGCGACGCCGCAGGCATCCTTCATCGTGCTGGAATCGCCGGGCGATTATGTGGAGTCCGACATCGAACCGCCGGCGACGTATCCAAAGGAATTGCGCATTGCCTATGGCGACATGCGCGACCGAGCTGATCGCGCCGAGCGCGACAGGCAGGAGCGCCGGCTGACCGAAGTGGTCGGGCTGTGGGAGCAGCAGAAGGTGTGGTGGGAGAAGAAGTTCGACGGCGTGGACGTGGCGCCGAAGCCGCGTCCGACGGCTTCGCCGGCGATGGCAATGTCCGCGCCGCCGCCACCGCCGAGTGCGCCCGCAGCGGAAATGCGCGCGCCGTCGGGGGAGCGCGATGTGGTGGTGGTGACGGGCGCCAGGCGCGCCGAGTCTGCGCAGGATGCGGCGGTCGCGGTGTCGGCGATTTCGTCGGAAGACGCCGGCGGGACTGGCGCCGCCAAGGACGGCGGCGCACCGAGCCGCGAGGGCAGCATCACCGTTGCCGAGTGGAAGGCGGACAGGCCTTACCTCAAGAAGTTCGATGCAGCCGGCGCTGGCTGGGAGCGGGCAATCGACCAGGAGATGAAGACGCACGGCGCGATACCGCTGTTCTGGTTCGATGTGGCCGAGTGGCACTGGCGCAAGGGGCGCACGGACGAGGCGCGTCGCGCGGTGGAATCGGCGCTCGACCTGCCGACGCGGGACAACCAGACGCTGGCGATCGTGGCGGGCAAGCTGCTGCGCTATGGCGCGCATGATCGCGCGATCTGGCTGCTGGAGCGGCTGATGGAGCGCGAGGACAAGCGGCCGCAGCCGAAGCGCTCGCTGGCGCTGGCGCTGCTGGAGCGGGCGAAGGCGCCGGGCGTGACGGCGGCGGTAGCGAAGAGCGATACGGCGCGGGCGGTGGAGCTGCTGACGCAGGCGGCGACGGATGTCTACGAGCAGCCGGCGCGCGGCATGGAGGGCGTGGCCCTGATGGAAGCCAATGCGGCGCTGGCGCGGCTGAAGCGGCTGGGTGGATCGTCGGATGCGCTCGATCCAAGGCTCGTGGCGCTGCTCGATTCTGACCTGCGCGTGGTGGTGGAGTGGAATACGCCGCGCACGGACCTCGACCTGTGGGTGGAAGAGCCCAAGGGTTATGACGTCGGCTATTCCTCACCGCTGTCGCCGTGGGGCGGCAAGCTGTCGGGCGACATCACGAACGGATATGGGCCGGAGGAGTATGTGATCCGGCGCGCGGTGACGGGGACGTACGACATCCGCGCGAACACCTTCGCGTCGGACCCGGCGAACCCGAATGGCCCGTCATCGCTGACGGTGAGGTTGATCCGGAATTTCGGGCGACCCGACCAGAGCGAGGAGCTGATGGATATCGAGATGCCGGCCGCGGAGCGCGAGCGGGCGGAGCTGGGCCAGATCTCGATCAAGTAGACGCCCGATAGAGTGAAGCCGCGCCAGAGGGCTGGCGCGGCTTCGCCGTGTGTCGCGGTTAAGGCTAGTTCGGCGTTGGTGCGTTGTTGGTTGCGTCGCGGGCGGCGTCGCCCACGCTGTCAGCTGCTTCGCCGACGCTGTCGGCCATGCTTTCGATCGCGGATTCGGCGGGTGTCTGCTGCTGGCTCTGGTAGAACATGTAGCCGAGCACGGCCACGGCCACGACCAGGGCGCCAACGGCGAAATAGAGAAATCCATTACCGCCGCCGGAGCGGTTTTCCTGCACAGCCATGATGATCTCCCGTGATTGTTGCGTTGTCCCAACGCATCCCGGAAGGACGGGTTCCTGCTGTCGTCAGGCGGGTGTCAGTTGCCGCCGGCGGCGGCGATGACTTTCGTGAGCATGTCTGTGGTGGGGAAACCATCGGCGACGAGGCTGTTGGCTTTCTGGAAGCGCTGGAGGGCTGCGCGCGTGCCGCGGCCGATGATTCCGTCGACCGTACCGGCGTTGAAGCCAAGTTGATTGAGCTTCGCCTGCAGGTCTCTCGCCTGCGTCTGGGTCAGCATCTGGATGTCGGTGGGCCAGGGGCGCGTGAGTTCCGGCGTGCCCGCGAGCCGGTCTGCCAGAAGGCCGACGGCGAGCGCATAGCTGTCGGCGTTGTTGTAGCGCTTGATGATGTTGAAATTGTCGAACAGCAGGAAGGCGGGACCGTAGGAGCCTGCGGGCAGGAAGAGTTCTGCGTTGAGCGTGTCGGCGGGCTGCAGGTGTTCGGGGATCACGGGCGTGATGCCGACGGCTTTCCACGCAGCGACCGTCATCTTGCGTCCATCGCCGAGGCCATAGTCGAAGGTCGCGGGGATGACCGCCTCGACAGCCCAGGGCTGGTCTTTTTTCCAGCCATAACCGGTGAGGTAGTTGGCTGCGGAGGCGAGAGCGTCGCCCGAATTCGTCCAGAGGTCTTTCCTGCCATCGCCGTCGAAGTCGCGGCCGTAGGCGAGGATGCTGGTCGGCATGAACTGCGTCTGGCCGAGCGCGCCGGCGAAGGAGGCCTTGCGGAACTGGTCGCGCGTGGCGGCGCCGTCCTCGATCAGCTTCATGATGGCGAGGAGTTCGCCCTCGTTGAAATCCTTGCGGCGGCCGATGGCGGCCTGGCTGGCGAGAACGCGCGGGGCGTCGTCCGTGCCGATGAAGCCGCCATAGCTGGTCTCCATGCCCCAGATGGCGGCGACGATCTCGCGCGGAGTAGCGTAGCTGGCCTCGAGTGCATCGAACGTCGCCTTGTTGTCGTTGAGCCTGGCGAGGCCGTTGCTGATGCGGGTGGGGGAGACGGCAGTGCGGGAGTAGTCCCAGATCGGTTTCACGAACTCGGCCTGGTTGTCGAAGGACTGGGCCTGGACCGTCGCCTCGACCGGAACGATGCCGTCGAGGACCGAGCGGATGGTTTCGACCCGCCGGCCCTTGGCGGACGCCTGTACGGCGAATTCGCTGCGCCAGGAATCGAACTGGCCGTTGCCGGAGGTGGAGAAGCTGAGCCCCGAAGGAGATGGG
>JAVBYB010000416.1 GCA_030824255.1 bacterium | reverse complement strand
CATCCCGTTCCTCGAGAACGACGACGCGAACCGCGCGCTCATGGGCTCGAACATGCAACGTCAGGCCGTGCCGCTGATCCAGACCGACGCCCCGCTCGTGGGCACCGGCCTGGAAGGCGTCGTGGCGCGTGACAGTCGTGCGGCCGTTTCGGCCCGTCGTGGCGGCGTGATCGAACAGGTTGACGCGACGCGTATCGTCGTGCGCGCGACGGAAGGTCTCGACGGCTCCAAGTCGGGCGTCGATATCTACCGCCTCGCCAAGTACCAGCGTTCGAACCAGAACACCTGCATCAACCAACGGCCCATCGTGAAGGTCGGCGACAAGGTCACCGGCGGCGACATCATTGCTGACGGCCCGTCGACGGACCTCGGCGAACTGGCCCTCGGCCGGAACGTGCTCGTCGCGTTCATGCCGTGGAACGGTTACAACTTCGAAGACTCGATCCTCATCTCCGAGCGTATCGTGCGCGACGACGTTTTCACCTCGATCCACATCGAGGAATTCGAGATCGCCGCCCGTGACACCAAGCTCGGACCGGAAGAGATCACGCGCGATATCCCGAACGTGGGCGAGGAAGCCCTGCGCAACCTCGACGAGGCGGGTATCGTGGCCGTCGGCGCCGAAGTGGCTGCCGGCGACATTCTGGTCGGCAAGGTCACGCCGAAGGGCGAGAGCCCGATGACGCCGGAGGAGAAACTCCTCCGCGCCATCTTCGGTGAGAAGGCTTCGGACGTGCGCGACACCTCGCTGCGCATGCCTCCTGGCGCCACCGGCACGGTCGTGGAAGTCCGCGTGTTCAACCGTCACGGCGTGGACAAGGACCAGCGCGCGCTCCAGATCGAGCGCGAGCAGATCGACCAGCTGATGACCGACAAGGAAGACGAACGCGCCATCATCGAGCGCGACGCTCTTTCCCGTCTGAAGACGCTGCTCGTCGGCCAGAAAGCGGTCACCCGCGGCGGCAAGAAGACCGACATCACGGAAGAGTTCTTCGCCGAGCAGGCGCCGGCTGATCTCTGGAAGATCGGCGTCGACGACGACGCGGTCGACTCTCAGGTCAAGTCGCTCCGCAACTCGTACGAAGACTCAGTCGGCCTGATCGAAGCCCGCATCGCGGACAAGATCGAGAAAGTGCAGCGCGGCGACGATCTGCCCCCGGGGGTCATGAAGGTCGTGAAGGTCTTCGTGGCGGTGAAGCGCAAGCTTCAGCCGGGCGACAAGATGGCCGGCCGTCACGGCAACAAAGGGGTTATCTCCAAGATCAACCCGCTTGAAGACATGCCGTACCTGGACGACGGCACTCCGGTGGACATCGTTCTGAACCCGCTGGGCGTGCCTTCGCGCATGAACGTCGGGCAGATCCTCGAGACCCACCTTGGCTGGGCCTGCGCGGGTATCGGCAAGATGATCGACAGCGCTCTGAAAGAGTACCGTCACTCCAAGGACGGCAAGCTGCTCCAGAAAGCCCTGCGTGACGCCTATGGCGAGGACGAGGAACTTCCGAAGACGATCGAGGAGCTCGAAGAGCTCGCATCGAACCTGACCAAGGGTGTTCCGGTCGCCACGCCTGTGTTCGACGGCGCGGACGAGGACGACATTGCGATCATGCTGAAGAAGGCGGGTCTTGATCCGTCGGGCCAAGTCTACCTGCATGACGGCCGCACGGGCGAGCGTTTCACCCGCAAAGTCACGGTGGGCTACAAGTATCTGCTCAAGCTCCACCACCTGGTGGACGAGAAGATCCACGCCCGCTCCACCGGTCCGTACTCGCTCGTCACCCAGCAGCCGCTGGGCGGCAAGGCGCAGTTCGGCGGACAGCGCTTCGGCGAGATGGAAGTGTGGGCGCTCGAAGCCTACGGCGCGGCTTACACGCTGCAGGAGATGCTCACGGTCAAGTCGGACGATACCGCCGGCCGGGCCAAGGTCTACGAAGCGATCGTCCGTGGGGACGACAACTTCGAGGCAGGCATCCCCGAGTCCTTCAACGTTCTCGTCAAGGAGATGCGTTCGCTGGGTCTCAACGTGGAACTGCTCGAGGCTGAGCCTGAAGCTGCGGAGGAGGGCGCCGACTCCTGAGGGTCGACGCCGCCTGAACTTCGCAATGAATATCCGTGGGGCCCCAGGGCTCCACGGTCACCCCAAGAGGGAGACTAAATACGGATGAGCCAGGAAATCACGAACCTGTTCAGCCCCAACGCTCCGGCGCCGACATTCGAGGCGATCCGCATCGCGATCGCGAGCCCGGAAGAAATCCGCAAATGGTCGTCCGGCGAGATCAAGAAGCCGGAAACGATCAACTACCGCACGTTCAAGCCCGAGCGTGACGGCCTGTTCTGCGCCCGCATCTTCGGGCCGATCAAGGATTACGAGTGCCTTTGCGGCAAGTACAAGCGCATCAAGTATCGTGGTGTGACCTGCGAGAAGTGCGGCGTTGAAGTGACGCTGGCCCGCGTTCGTCGCGAGCGCATGGGCCACATCGAGCTCGCCGCTCCGGTCGCGCATATCTGGTTCCTGAAGTCGCTTCCCTCGCGCATCTCGCTGATGCTCGACATGGCTCTGAAAGACGTGGAGCGCGTGCTCTACTTCGAAAGCTATGTCGTCACCGAGCCGGGTGTCACGACGCTGAAGGAAAAGCAGCTCCTCACTGAAGAGGAGTATATGCAGAAACAGGAAGAGTTCGGCGAAGACGCCTTCACCGCGCAGATCGGCGCCGAAGCTGTCCGTGAACTCCTCAAGGCCTATGACCTCGAGAGCGAAGCCGATCGTCTGCGCGTGGACCTCGCCGAAGCTACCGGCGAACTGAAACCGAAGAAGATCGCCAAGCGTCTCAAGCTGGTCGAGAGCTTCATCCAGTCGGGCTGCCGCCCGGAGTGGATGGTTCTCACGATCGTACCGGTCATCCCGCCGGATCTGCGCCCGCTGGTGCCGCTGGACGGTGGCCGCTTCGCCACATCGGATCTCAACGATCTCTATCGCCGCGTCATCAACCGTAACAACCGCCTCAAGCGCCTGATGGAGCTCCGCGCGCCGGACATCATCATCCGCAACGAGAAGCGGATGCTGCAGGAGTCGGTGGACGCGCTGTTCGACAACGGCCGCCGCGGCCGTGTCATCACTGGCACCAACAAGCGCCCGCTGAAGTCGCTGTCCGACATGCTGAAGGGCAAGCAGGGCCGCTTCCGCCAGAACCTTCTCGGCAAGCGCGTCGACTACTCGGGCCGTTCGGTCATCGTCGTGGGTCCGGAGCTGAAGCTTCACCAGTGCGGCCTGCCGAAGAAAATGGCGCTCGAACTGTTCAAGCCCTTCATTTACGCGCGTCTCGACGCGAAGGGGCTCGCTGGCACGGTGAAAGCCGCCAAGAAGCTCGTGGAAAAAGAGAAGCCGGAAGTCTGGGACATCCTCGAAGAGGTGATCCGCGAACACCCCGTGCTGCTCAACCGCGCGCCGACGCTGCACCGCCTCGGCATCCAGGCGTTCGAACCGAAACTCATTGAAGGTAAAGCCATCCAGCTTCACCCGCTGGTCTGCGCCGCCTTCAACGCCGACTTCGACGGCGACCAGATGGCCGTGCACGTTCCGCTGAGCATGGAAGCTCAGCTGGAAGCGCGCGTGCTGATGATGTCGACCAACAACATCCTCTCGCCTGCAAACGGCCGCCCGATCATCGTGCCGTCGCAGGACATCGTTCTTGGCCTCTACTACCTGTCGATCGAACGCGACAAGGAGAAGGGCGAGGGCATGATGTTCACCGACCTTGCGGAGATCGAGCATGCGCTCTCCGCCGGCAAGGTGTCGCTGCACGCGAAGGTCAAGGCTCGCTTCACGACGAAGGACGAAGCCGGCAAGGACGTCACCAAGGTGTACAATACCACCCCTGGCCGCCTGATGATCGCGGACTGCCTGCCGCGCGAATTCGGCATGGATCCGGGTATCACCGCCGAGCTGATGACGAAAAAAGCGGTCGGCAAGCTGATCGACATCGTCTACCGGAACTGCGGTCAGAAGGCGACGGTCATCTTCTGCGATCGCATGATGGCTCTCGGCTTCAAGGAAGCTGCTCGCGCCGGTATCTCCTTCGGCAAGGATGACATGGTCATTCCGAAGGCGAAGGACAAACTGGTCGCCGACACCCGCAAGCTGGTGAACGAGTACGAGCGTCAGTACGCTGACGGTCTCATCACGCGCGGCGAGAAGTTCAATAAGGTCGTCGACGCCTGGTCCGCTTGTACGGACAAGGTCGCCGACGCCATGATGGACGCCGCCGGCTCCACCACGGGCGAACTGAACTCCGTGTTCATGATGGCCCATTCGGGCGCGCGTGGTTCGAAGAACCAGATGAAGCAGCTCGCTGGCATGCGCGGCCTTATGGCCAAGCCGTCGGGCGAGATCATCGAAACGCCGATTGTCTCGAACTTCAAGGAAGGCCTCACCGTTCTCGAGTACTTCAACTCGACGCACGGTGCGCGTAAGGGCCTTGCCGACACGGCTCTCAAGACGGCTAACTCGGGTTACCTCACGCGTCGTCTTGTCGACGTGGCGCAGGATTGCATCATCACCGAGGAAGACTGCGGCACCGACAAGGGCATCACGCTCGCCGCCGTCATGGAAGGCGCTGACGTTATCGTCTCGCTGGCCGAGCGCACGCTGGGCCGGACGACCGCGGAAGACATCAAGCACCCGAACACCGGTGCAATCATCGCCCCGGCCAACACCTACCTCGACGAAGACGTGGCTGCCCAGATCGACAAGGCTGGTGTGGACAAGATCCTCGTGCGGTCGGTGCTGACCTGTGAATGCCGCAATGGCACCTGCGCTTCGTGCTATGGTCGTGACCTGGCGCGCGGTACGCGCGTCAACGTCGGTGAAGCTGTCGGCGTCATCGCCGCGCAGTCGATCGGCGAGCCGGGCACGCAGCTCACGATGCGTACGTTCCACATCGGTGGCGCCGCCCAGGTTACGACGGAGAGCTCGCTGGAAGCAGCCTTCGATTCCGATGTGCGTTTCGAAAACGGTTCGGTCGTCAAACGCGACGACGGCACCTTCGTGGTCAACGGCCGCTCGATGGAGGTCAAACTCATCGACGCCGACGGCCGCATTCGCCAGACGTTCAAGCCGGTCTATGGCGCGCGTCTGCGCTACGGCGATGGCGACAAGGTCAAGCGCGGCGAGCGCGTGGCCGACTGGGATCCGTTCGCAACGCCAATCGTCACCGACCTCGCAGGTAAGGTGAAGTTCGAGGACCTGATCGAAGGCGTCACGACCCGCGACGAAACCGATGAAGCGACCGGCATCGCCAACAAGGTGGTGATCGATCCGCGCACCGGAGCGAAGAAGGTCGAGCTGAAGCCGGCGATCGTGCTGACCGACGACAACGGTGCCCCGATCAAGCATCCGGGCGGTGTACAGGCGCGTTACTTCCTGCCGATTGACGCTATCCTGTCGGTTGCAGAAGGCGACGACGTCCGTCCTGGCGACACGCTCGCGCGTGTCCAGACCGGAGGCGCGACGACCCGCGACATCACGGGCGGTCTGCCGCGCGTGGCCGAGCTGTTCGAAGCGCGTCGTCCGAAGGATCACGCCATCATTGCCGACATCACAGGCAAGGTGGAATTCGGCCGCGACTACAAGAACAAGCGTCGCGTCCGCATCGTGCCGGAGGAAGAGGGCGCGGAGGCTATGGAGTATCTCGTGCCCAAGACCAAGCACCTGATGGTCCAGGAAGGCGACATCCTCAAGAAGGGCGAATACCTGCTCGAGGGCAACCCCGCACCGCAAGACATCCTTACCATCCTCGGCGTCGAGGCGCTGGCCGACTATCTCGTCAACGAGATCCAGAAGGTCTACCGCCTGCAGGGCGTGCCGATCGACGACAAGCACATCGAAGTCATCGTCAGCCAGATGCTGAAGAAGGTGGAGATCTC
>JAVBYB010000153.1 GCA_030824255.1 bacterium | reverse complement strand
CGACGACAAGGACGCTGGAATGGAAGTACGCCGCCGACGCGGCGCGCGTCTTTCACTGGCACGGCATGGACGAGGAAGACTGCCGCCGCCTCGCGCGCACCATGTCCGGCAAGTCGGTTGGCCTCGTCCTTTCCGGCGGCGGCGCGCGCGCCTATGCCCAGATAGGCGTCATCCGTGCGCTGCGCGAAGCCAACTGCCCGATCGACTTCATCGGCGGTTCGTCCATGGGGGCGATCATCGGCGCCAGTCTCGCTTGCGGCTGGGACGATGCGGAGATCGACCGCCGCATCCGCAAGGCTTTCGTCGAAAGCAATCCGCTGTCGGATTATCGACTACCTGTCGTCGGCCTCGTCAAAGGCCACAAGGTCGACGCGCGTCTCAAGGAACACTTCGGCGACGTGATGATCGAGGACATGAAAGTCCCTTTCTTCGCCGTCTCGACCAATCTCACGCAGGGCTCATACCAGGTCCACACCGAAGGCCTGCTACGCGAAGCCTTGCGCGCCACGATCTCGCTTCCGGGCATCCTCCCGCCCGTCGTCTCGCACAAACAGGTGCTGGTGGACGGCGCCGTGCTCAACAACTTCCCCGTCGACGTCATGCGGGAAGTGCATCGCGGCCGCATCATCGGCGTTGACGTGGCAGAGGCGCCCACCGGCCTCTCGCCGGATGACTTCATAAACCCGCCGGGCTTCCTTGGCTGGACGCTGCGCCACGGCTTCAAGACCGCCCCGCCAATCGCCAACCTGCTGATGCGCGCCGCCACGATAAGCATCAACCCGGCCCAGAACCGCAACATCACGGACATCCTCATCGTGCCCGAGATGAAAGACGTCGAATTGCGCGACTGGAAGGAATACGACCCAGCTGTCGAAGCCGGCTACAACGACATGCGCAAGGCGCTAGCCGACCTCAAGGGCCCCCTCGCCCAGATCATCCGCGGCAACGCCGTGGCGATGGCCGACTAGTCATCCGTCGGTGTCATGGCCGCGCCGGCGAAGGCGAACTGCGCACGCGTCTCAGCCAGCGCCGCAGCGAGAAGAACGCCCGCCATCTCTGCCATGCCGCCGCTGTGCGGATCGGCGGCGAGCGGGCGGAGGACAAGCGCAGCCTCCTCAAATCTTTCATTCGTCATCAGCGCCTGCGCTGTTGTGAGAGCGATAGACGACACCTGCGGCGCGAGATGATAGGCATCGACCAGCACCGCCAGCAGATCCTCGTCGATCTGTCCCGTATGTCCCAGACCGCACTCGACATACCGGAACATGGTCGACGCACGGCTGCCATCTATACCGTGGGCGCGCCCGAACGCGTCCTGCGCACGGACCAGAAGATCCCTGTCGCGCTCTTTTGCATAGGATGCGCGCAGATCGCAAAGACCGCTCAGATGGTGAGTGTCGGCCTCCTTCGCACTCAGCGCCAGGATCGCGTCGATCTCCGTGCGCGCCGCGGACAGATCGCCGTACCAGACCTCCGCCCACGCGCCCGCACGCATCGCATAAGCATCGCCCTTGTACTTGATGGCCTGCTCCTTCACGCGCCTGATCGTGTCAGCGGCATCCTTCGGCGCGGGCACGCGCTGCAGGTGGACCATTGGCAGCAACAGATCATCCACCGTCGCAGTCAGCCGATGGATGGATATCCCTGTCGCGATCGGCTTCAGGTCATTCATCGTCCAGAACTGGAGCGGTGCATCCCGATAGGCGCGAAGCTCCTCGTCGAACTGCTTCGGCGTAATGCCGAATGCCGCCTCGAATACCGCCAGCGCATCGCCACCCTGCTGTAAGGCCTGAATATACCTGTCGAATCCTTTCGCGCGCTCGGGCCGGACAAACATCAGGTGCGTCGCGAGCCAAGCCTGCGCGTAGAAAGCAGAGGCCTCCTCGCCTGTCATCCTGTCAGGACGCTTCAGCAACTTCTCGATTGGCAGCCAGTCACCGCGCACCAGCGAATAGGCTCGTCCCGCCGTGCACTTGCCGATGTCCACGCCCTTGTTGTTGAACTCGGCCGTCGACAGGAATTCCGCAATCCCTTCCACATACCAGGGCGGATAGCTCGCGCGGTTGTTCGCGAGAACATAATGGTGCGTGTATTCATGGAACATGATCACGCGCGCATCGTCCGCACGAACATTGCGGGGCATGTCGCGCTGGCGCGGCGCAGAGCGCAACGACTTCGAGACGGCGACGGTGCCTTCCACGCTGGCGGTGTAGTACCCCATCACCATGCTGTCGCGGTAATGCGGCGCCGTGAGCTCAAAGTCCCTGTCCGTCCGCGCGATGTAGATCGGCAGCTTCACCGGATTGGGCGCCTTCCGCGGCATGATCCGCGTCAGCAGTGTCTGAAACCCTTCCAACGCGGCCAGCTCTTCGCGGCTGCTGTCCTCGCTCGCCGTGGAGAACATCACGAAGTTAGGGCTTTCGAGCCTTAACCAGCGGCCAGGCTTCGAATTGGCCCATGCGACCGGCGGCGTCAGAGAGACGATGGTTCCCGCGCCTAGTCCCTGCAACAATCTCCGGCGATTCAAGACAGTCCCCCCTTGGCGTATGAGCAACAGCTTGGCGGGATTTCCCGCTACGCCAACTGAAAATTTCATGATCGCGCCGTCAGAAGGCCATCAGCTCGCCCGGCAGGTCCGCTTTTACTGCTTCTTCGGAGTCTTTTCGGCCCAGCCGCCCCGGTCCTGCTGGAAATAGCGGGCGTTGCCTCCGGCATCGAGGGCTGACTTGAACTGCTGCCGCGCCTTTGCTCGCGCAGTCTCGTCCTCGCCGTCGAACACCACCATCACTCGCTCGAACTGCTCCGTGTCAGCGTCCGAACCATCCAGCAGCAGCGCAACTTTCGCACCGTTGGGGGCGACAGCTTCCGTGGAGAGCAGAACTGGCTGGTTGGCGGCGTCGCTGCGCGCACGGCCATGCGGCAGGAAGCTCTCGTCTTTCCATGTCCACAGCGAGCGGTCGAGGCGATCGACCGTTTCCTCATGGCCGACCACAACCACGCGCCATTTGCGCTCAAGGCACTTTTCGATGAGAGGCGCGATGGCGGCGTCGATCGAACCTTGCTCGATGTGGTAGAACCACCACTCGGCCGCCGCCCCAGCACCCGCCATTGGGGCTAGTCCTCGTAGTTGTCGGCGATCAGCCGGTCGAGGATGCGCACGCCCCAGCCTGTCGCCCAGGTCGGCTCCAGCGGATTGTCATTGCCCGGTTTCCACGCCGTGCCTGCGATATCGAGGTGGGCCCAAGCGCGTCCATCATCCACGAAGCGCTGCAGGAACTGCGCGGCCGTGATCGAGCCGGCATTGCCGGCATTGCCGATGTTCCGCATGTCTGCGACTTCGCTGTCGACCTGGCGGTCATAGCCCGCGCCCAGCGGCAGGCGCCACACAGGCTCGCCCTCGACCTTCCCCGCCGCCGTGAGCTTCGCCGCCAGCTCGTCATTGTTGGAGAACAAGCCAGCGTATTCGTTGCCCAGCGAGACAATGATCGCGCCCGTCAACGTCGCGAGATCGATCATCGCCTTCGGGTTGAACTTCTTCTGCGCGTACCAGAGCACGTCGCACAGAACCAGGCGGCCTTCGGCATCCGTGTTCTGGATCTCGATCGTCTTGCCGGCGGCCGATTTCACGATGTCGCCCGGACGCTGCGCATTGCCGTCAGGCATGTTCTCGACGAGGCCCACAATGCCCACGATATTGGCCTTGGCCTTGCGCTTGGCCAACGAAACCATCGCGCCGACGACTGCGGCCGAGCCGCCCATGTCACCCTTCATGTCCTGCATTCCCGGACCTGGCTTCAGGGATATGCCGCCTGTATCGAACGTCACGCCCTTGCCGATCAGGGCGACCGGCGCGGACTTCTTGTCCTTTGAGCCGTTCCACTTCATCACGACGACGCGCGAACCGCGCACCGAGCCTTGGCCCACGCCCAGCAGCGAGCCCATACCCAGCTTGGTCATCGCCGCGACATCAAGCACGTCGACCTCAAGGCCGAGCTCGCTCAGTTCCTGGATGCGGTCGGCATAGCTTTCCGGATGCAGCACATTCGGCGGCTCGCTGACGAGATTGCGCGCCATCTCGACGCCCTCCGCTTTCGCCGCGAGCGGTGCGAAGTCAGACCGTGCGCCGGCCGCCGAATCCGTAACAACGGAGACAGTCGTCAGCGTCGGCTTCTTCTCGGCTTTCAGGTTCAGGCGATAATGGTCGAAGCGATAGCCGGCCAACCGAGCGCCAAGGCCCAGATTCGCTGCCGCCGCACGATCCGGGGCGCCGACGATCGACAGCGCCTTCGTCCCGCCCGTCAGGACGCGCTTTACGAGGCCGGCCGCGGCCTTCTGCCACGCGAGATCGGTCAGGGCCGTTTTCCGGCCCGCGCCCACGGCGAGAACGCGCGTAGCGTCGCTCCATTCAGGGGCAAGGATCTCGATCACCTGCCCCGGCGATCCACGGAACGAGCCTGCCGAAATTGCACGGCGAATGGCCGCTTCACCGGTCTTGTCGATATCGCCAGCGAACTCGACGCCCTTGTCCGTCTCGAAGACGATGTAGGCGATGGCGTCACCCGTCGGTTCGGCGGAAAACTTGATCTGCATGAGGAAAAACAGTCCTGCCTATTGTCTACACATGGTCATCGACGAATGCCCCGGACGTCGCTAGCACTGGTCCGCACCGCTGGGGCCATGTCGCCACGGCAAACGGCCGACACCGGGTTTTCGCATGTCAGGTTTTCAACGCTATCTATTTCGTAACGTGTTGAGAACCCTCATCGCGATCGTGGGCGGTCTTGCGCTTATCGCTATCCTTACGCAAGGCTTGTCCCAGATCGAGGATACGATTGTGCAAAATCGTTCCTCCATGCTCACCTTCCTGTGGGCCAGTCTGCTCGCGACGCCGCAGATCATTTCCCTCCTGATGCCCATCGCGATCTTTATCGCCGCGGCTGCCGCATTGAACGTGTCTCACCGCGAGAACGAGATCGTGGTGGCGCAGGCCTCCGGCATGTCGAACTGGCAGGTCGCCTCCCCCGTTCTCAGGCTGGCAGTCCTCGCCAGCATCCTTCACCTCGGCCTCAACCTCTGGGTCCAGCCCGCCGCCTCGCGCGAGTTGCGCACGGCTCTGTCGTCCGCCTCGACTGACCTTGCCACATCGCTGGTGCGCGAAGGCACGTTCATGACGCACCGGGACGGACTCACCACATTCGCCGGATCCACGGAAGGCGCAGACATCACCTTCCTGTTCGCCAATGACAGCCGCAATCCTCGCAGCGAAGTCACCTACATCGCAAAGACCGCCTTCCTGTCCGAACTGGAAGGGAAGCCGGCGCTCATCATGCGTGACAGCCAGCGCCAGACGCTGCGTCAGACCGGTGCGCTGGAAGTGTTCGCCTCAACGCAATCGCCTTTGGAACTCGGCGCTTTCGTCAATGACCAGAAGGCCGTCATTCTCGAAGAGTCGGACCGGTTCCTGCCCGAACTTTTCTATCCGGACATGACGAATTACTACGACAACGCAAACGCAGACATGCTTCTGGCGGA
The DNA here is from genome assembly GCA_030824255.1 of bacterium. Taxonomy (GTDB): domain Bacteria; phylum Pseudomonadota; class Alphaproteobacteria; order Caulobacterales; family Hyphomonadaceae; genus UBA7672. The sequence continues at coordinate 392 of JAVBYB010000153.1, read as the reverse complement.
AGGCCATGCGCGCCTCGCGACGCCGCTGCTCAACATCGCCATGGCCATGCTTGGCATCTACGCCGTGCTGGGCGGGGACTTCAGCCGGCGGGGCTATGCGCGGCGCATCGCCATCGCGTCGGGTGTTGCGCTGATGGTGCGTCTCGCCGCTTTCGGCGCAACGTCCGAAGCTGGCCGCGACCCGGACATGAACGCAGTTCAATACCTGCTGCCGGTCATCGTCGTGGCCATGATTTCCTGGCTGTTCTTCGTCCAGCCAATCCTGAAGCGCCGGCGCATAGGCGGACGTGGCGGGCCCGGCCCACAAATGACCGGACCCCAGATGAGCGGTCCGCAAATGGGTTCGCAGGCCCGCAGCCCGGCCATGGGAACGGCCTGATATGGTGATCGCC
>JAVBYB010000507.1 GCA_030824255.1 bacterium | reverse complement strand
CAATTGCAGGGCGTGGGCGCGCAGCACGTCTATCTGGAGTTTCCGGGGCTGGAGCACGAGTTCTTCATCCGGCGCGGACGGGAGAACATCGAGAAGGTGTTCCACTTCTTCAACCTGGTGTCACGAAAGACCAATGTGGGGCCGATACCGGACCCGCAGTAGCTGGCGCGGCTGTGACTGGCGGAGAGGGTGGGTCGTCCCCTATCTAGGTCTGCAGAGAGTTTCAGGAGTTTCCATGGCCGACGCCTTCGACGACGCCTTCTACGCCCGCGCGGATGCGCACATAAATCTGTCCAACGAGCAGCTCGATGGCACAGCGCCGCGCGAGATGGTGAATGCGTCGATGCTGTTTGCCTCGGCGCGGTTCTGCGCGTGGCTGTCTGCGGGCGGCTATACGTCCGGCGAGGCGATGGGCGCGAAGAAGCAGGAGATCGCCGACTATTTCGTCGAGGGCTTCCGGCAGATGCTGGAGGGCAATCTGGACGCGTACATCAACAATTTCGACGCCTACACGAAGCCCCAGTCTGGGTCGTGATGCGAACGGCCTGACGGCTTGGCCGGGCTGCGCCGCGCGCTAGGGTGAGGAAAACACATCAGGAGGCGCGCATGGCGGGACGGCTGGACGGCAAGGTGGCGGTGGTCACCGGCGCGGCGAGCGGCATTGGCCGCGCAACCGTGGACCTGTTCATCGCGGAAGGCGCGCAGGTGATCGCGGCCGACCTGCAGGAAGACAAGGGCGCGCAGATCGTTCACGAGCACAAGGACAAGGTGCGCTTTGTCCGCTGTGACGTGATGCAGGAGGCGGATATCGCGGCGGCGGTGTATGCCGCGAAATCCGAATTCGGCAAGCTCGACATCCTGTTCAACAATGCAGGGACGGGCGGCGCGCGCGAGATGGCCGATGGCGTGACAGCCGAAGGCTTTGACAGCGTGATGCACCTGCACGTGCGCGCGGCGCTGTTCGGGATGAAGTACGCCGTGCCGATCATGCGCGAGCAGGGCAAGGGGTCGATCATCTCCACGGCGTCGATCGCCGGATTGCGCACGGGATATGGCCCGCTGCTGTATTCGATCGCCAAGGCGGCGGTGGTGCACATGACGCATGCGGCGGCAGCCCAGCTGGGGCCGGAGAACATCCGCGTGAACTGCATCTGCCCCGGCATGATCGCGACGAACATCTTTGCGGCGTCCTTCGGCATTCCGCGACAGCTGGCCGAGACGCGCATCGATGCGCTGGCGGAAGCGAGCAAGAACACGCAGCCCATCCCGCGCGGCGGGCGTGGATCGGACATTGCGGAGGCAGCTTTATATCTCGGCTCTGACGGGGCGAGCTTCGTGACGGGCCATGCACTCGTGGTGGATGGCGGGATCACCTTGGGGCCCGACGATGCGACGCGCTTCAAGACGTTCGCGCCTGTGTTTGGAGCGCTTGGGGTGGATGCAGAGACGGTGGCGGCGATCTTCAATCCGCCGAAGGGCTGACATACGGTCCCCAACGCGGCTTTCGTCACGGAATTGCCATGACCTCTCGGGTTGCCGGAGCAGGCTAAACGCGCCACATAAACCCGATGGCAAAGGATTTTTTCAAACGTCTGTTGCGGGCGACCGCACCTTCTGATCTTCCCGAAGATGATGCGCGTTCAGCGATCGCTGCGGTGCTCGTGATGGCAGCCCGCGCGGATGGCGCTTATGGCGCGGACGAGCAGGACGTCGTCGATGAAGTGCTGATGGCGCGCTACAAGCTCGGAAAGGCCGAGGCGCGGATGCTGCGTCAGGACGGCGAGGAAGCCGAGAGCGAATCCATCGATCTCTACCAGTTCACCAAGGCGATCCGCACAACGATCGCGATCGAGGATCGCATCGGCATCGTCGAGGCGCTGTGGCGCGTGGTGCTGGCAGACGGGACGCGCGATCCACACGAGGATTCGCTGATGCGCCAGATGACGGACCGGCTGGGGCTTTCGCCGATGGATAGCGCGCTGGCGCGGCAGCGTGTTCAGGGCGGTGGAAGCGTGCAGGGGATGTAGCTCACGTCAGTGAGCCTGCCGTCCGCAGACCGCGGCGAACTCCTTCGAGAGGCGCACTTTGTGCGCTCCTCAGGATGAGGGGTATCCTACCATCTAAACGCTGAAAGCCCTCATCCTGAGGAGCCGCGTAGCGGCGTCTCGAAGGACGAGGGCGTGCTTCCAGTCGTCGCGTTCTACTGCGCCGGAGCGGCGGGCGCTGCCGGAGCAGGCGCGGCTGCGGGGGACACATACGCGCCTTCCGGCGGCGTGATGCCTTTCAGGTGCTGGTTGAGGAAGGTGAGGTAGGCGTTGGATGCGGTGATGCGGTTTTCCTTGCGGAGGAAGCCGTGGCCCTCGTCGGGGAAGATGACGTATTCGACGGGGACGTTGTTCTTCTTCACGGCGGCGACGAGTTCGTCGCTTTCGACCTGCAGCACGCGCGGGTCGTTGGCGCCCTGGATCACCAGCAGCGGCTTCTTGATGTTGGCGGCGTGGAACAGCGGCGAGATGCGCGTGTGACGCTCTGCGTCGGTGGCCGGGTCGCCCATCTCGTCATAGAGGGCGTCTTTCTGGGCGCCCCACCATGGCGGGATCTCCTGCAGCGTACGCGTCCAGTTGGTGACGCCGAAGATATCGACGCCAGCGGTGAACTCTTCCGGGCGGAAGGCGAGGGCTGCAGCGACCATGTAGCCGCCATAGGAGCCGCCCATGATGGCGACCTTCTCGCCATCAACCCAGTCGAGCGATTGCAGGTACTTCTTGCCATACACGACGTCGTCGAGATCGACCTCGCCGTGCTTCTTGTCGTCCATGTGGAAGAAGGTCTTGCCGTAGCCCGACGAACCACGGTTGTTCACGCGCAGGACGGCGTAACCGTGATTGACGAGGTGCTGGTACTGCGCCGTGTAGCCCTTGCGGCTCTGGCCGCCAGGCCCGCCATGGACGTCGACGACAGCGGGGACTTTGGCATCCGCGCTGGCGCCTTTCGGCATGAACAGGATAGCCGGGATGTCGAGGCCGTCGAACGACTTGTAGCGGACGATCTGGCCGTCAACGAGGTTGGTCTCGGCGATGGCGGGGTTGAGGTTGGTGGTGAGGCGCGTGGCGGCGCCGGTGGCGAGATCAGCCACGAACACGTCCGCGGGCGAGGTGTCGGACGCGACCGTGAAGGCGATCTTCGTTTCATCGCGATTGAAGCGCACGCCATTGACGTCGCCGGCCGGAACGCCGGTGAGGGCGAGCGGGGCGCTGGTGGTCTGATCGAGAATGGTGAGCTTTGTCGAGGCGTCTTCGTTGATTGCGGAGACACGGTAACGGCCGGAGTTCGAGTAGGTGACGAACGAGACGTCCCAGTCTGCCTTGAGCAGTTCCTTCTTCTCGCTGGTGGCGAGATCGTGGGTCCAGGCCTGCGTGAACTCGCCATGCTCGTCCGTGCCATAGACAAGCTGCTTGGAGTCCGGCGTGAATTCGTAGGCGCCGTAGGCGACGATGGCATCGTTCGGCGTCACGAGAACCGGCGTCTGCTTGGCGGGCTTGGTGAGGTCGGCGAGGTAGACGTCCGAGTCGGCGGCGGTGGTCGGCTTGTCGAGCGCCAGCCAGCGGCCGTCATTGGAGACTGCGGCGGGATAGAAGCCCGTGTTCTCGAACACGAGTTTCCGCGTGAAGGCGGCGGCGTCGTAGGCGTAGACGTCGAACATCTGCGGGTTGCGCTCGTTGGTGGCGAGCCAGAACGTCTTGCCGTCGCCCGACCAGCCCACGAATTGCGCGATATGCTTGTCGCCCGGCGTCAGGTCTTTCAGCGTGCCATCGGCCTCGCGGACGTAGATGTGGCTGAGTTCGTCGCCGCCGCCGTCGGACGAGACGAGAATGCGATCGTCAGTCGGGAAATAGCTGATGGCGAAGACGGCGTTTGTTGTCGACGTGGTCAGCGGTTTCGCTTCGCCGCCGGCGACGGGCAGGGCGGCGGCGTTGAAGACGCCGGACTTGTCGGTGGCTACCAGCACGTTCGCGCCATCGGGAGAGAAGGCCAACGGCGTCGGCGCGGCCATCGAGACGGCGGTGGTGTCGAAGAAGGCCTTTGCGTCATACGTCTGATGCGGCGTGGGCGCGACGGCTGTTTCAGCCGCCGGCTGGCAGGCGGCCAAAGCGAGAACCGCTGCTGAAGCCACAAGTGAAAATCTGAGCATGCCGCCCTCCCTAAGCTGGGCGGACCATGGCGGGCGTTGATGACAGATGCAAGCCGATGTCAGTCGCCGCTGGCGATTGTAGGGGTGTTTGCCGCCTCGGTGATCTCGCCCAGGCGAAACCAGTCAGTCTTTGTCAGGCCGAGCTGGTAATCGAGCCAGGTGGGCATGATCTTCGAGGCGCGCGAGCCGCGCGTGTTGGAGAGAATGACGATGCCGGTGTCCTGCTCGGGCAGCCAGGCGATCTGGGCGATGTAGCCCTCGACCGAGCCGGAATGCGTCATCAGCTTCTTGCCGGCATAGGTGTAGGTGCGCCAGCCGAGACCGTAGGACGTGTCGGATACGGGGGTCTTCAGCGAACGCTGGCGGGATGTTTCTGGCGGCGTGCCGATGCGGCGGCGATGCGCCTCGTCCAGCACGGCTTTCGAGAGGACATCCGGGCGATGGCCCATCTGCGCGATCAGCCAGCGCGACAGGTCCGTGATCGATGCGTTGACGCCGCCGGCGGCCGGCACCTTGTAATAGTAGTCCGTCACCGGAACGGAGACCCAGCCCATGCCGGCGCGTTTGTGCGGACGGGCCCAGTTGCCGGTCGCCATCAGTGGACGCAGGCCCACGGACGCCGTGCGCATGTTGAGCGGGGTGAAAACGCGATCCTGCAGCTCAGCTGGGAAGGACTTGCCGGACGCTTTCTCAATCGCGGCGGCGATCATGTTGAAGGCGACGTTCTGGTAGGTGAAGCACTCCCCAGGGCTGCAGGTCTGCTTCACCTTACCGTACTCGGCGAGGATGGTGGCGGGCGGGGTGCCGGCTTCGAGCAGGTTGTCGTAGGCGTAGGGCGGCAGGCCCGTGCGGTGCGCCAGCACATCCTCAAACGTGACCCTCGCGGCGTCGCCCTTCTTGCGCAGTTTGAACTCGGGCACGAGGCTTACGACCGGCGTCGACAGGTCAAGTTTGCCTTCGGACTGTTCGAGCACGGCGAGGGTGGAGGCAAAGCCCTTCGAGAGCGAGGCGATGCGGAAAACGGTGTCGGGGGTCACTTTCTCTTTGCCGCCGGCTTCGCGCACGCCATAGGTGCGCATCAGGGCGATCTCGCCTTTCTTCACGACGGCGACGGCGAGGCCAACGAAATCCGGCGCTGTCGCGGCGTTGTCGAGTTCCTCAGCGAAATTGTGGATTGCCTGGGCTTCCTTGGTCAGCTGCGCGTACGCGGTGGCGGGAGCCAGCGCGGCGACACACATCGACAGGCAAAGAGCGAGAAGTCTCAACGCGCATCCCCCGAACACGGGCACAGCAAATCAGGAAGGAGACCTAGCAGAATCCGATCCCCGATCCTTGTCCAGAGAAGTTAACCCCGAACTAGGCGGGATTTTGTCATTCGCTGCAAAGGCTGCGCGGCAATCCTAGCGGTTGGCGCCGGGAACCCAGAGGACGTCGCTGGCTCCATTGGCGTTTGCTCGGCGGCCCGCGACAAACAGGAAGTCCGAGAGGCGGTTGGCGTAGGCGAGGGCCTCGGGCGAGACTTTTTCGTCCGGCGCTGCGGCCAGCTGGGCGATCAGCCGCTCGGCGCGCCGCGAGATTGTGCGTGCAACATGCAAGTGCGCGGCGAGCGCCGAGCCGCCGGGCAGGATGAAGCTGTTAAGCGGGGGGATTGGGGCGTTGATCAGGTCAATCTCGGTTTCGAGACGCGTGACCTGCGCCGCGACGATGCGCAGCGGCTCCCACCCCAGCGGCTTCTCACGCTCAGGC
>JAVBYB010000381.1 GCA_030824255.1 bacterium | reverse complement strand
ATTGCATGCACCGGCTAGCTATCAGTCCAGACATGCTTACGCCCGTTCGCCACAGCCCCGCCCGGCCAGCGCGCATTATCCCCCGGGAGGGGCGCCCGTCAAACGGGGTCCATGCGGGACGCGAATTGGCCGCAAAGCTGATCAAACATAAGGTTGCGACAGCTTGTTACCGCCCTGAAATTTCCGTGAGACAAGAACGGATTAGCAGGCAGTGTTCATTTAACTACGCATATGAACGCCGAAACGGCCTGGGTCAGCCGCCATACAGACCCCCAGGGGACGAAGTCCGGAACGCTTGAGATGAACAAGAAACTGCTGGTTGGGATCGCGGGCGCCGTCATCGTCGCAGTCGGCGTTGCCGCGGTAACTCTGGGCGGCGGCGCCAATGCCGCGACCGGGAAATACGTCTACGAGACGGTAAAGATCGATCGCGGCGACGTCGCCCGCGTCATCACCGCGTCCGGCGCCGTACAGCCACGCGAGAAGGTCGAAATCGGCTCGGAAGTCTCCGGCAAGGTCACGGCCATCTTCGTCGACTTCAACGACCAGGTGAAAAAGGATCAGATCCTTGCACAGGTCGATCCCGAGACGTTTCAGAATACCCTCGACCAGAACGTCGCCCGCCTGCGCCAGTCGGAAGCCACCGTCGCCAACTCGCGCGCATCGATCGACCGCGCCAAGCTCGCCCTCGACGTGCAGACCAAGGCGTTCGAGCGCACCACGAAACTCTATGCCGAAGGCGCCACGTCCACGCAGGCGATGGAACAGGCCGATCAGGACTACAAGAACGCCGTCCTCGCAGTCACTACAGAGGAAGTCTCGCTCAAGTCCGCACAGGCCGGCCTCGAGACCGCACGCGCCACCGTGCAGGATTCCCGCACGCGCCTGGAGCGCACCAAGATCCGCTCCCCCATCGACGGCGTGATCCTCAGCCGCGACGTTGAAGTCGGCCAGACCGTGCAGTCCTCGCAGTCCATCGCGAAATTCTTCACCGTCGCCGCAGACCTCTCGCAGATCGAGATCGAAGCCAATGTCGTCGAGTCCGACATCGGCGGCATCGACAGCGGCGATCCTGTCGTCTTCACCGTTGACGCCTTTCCCGGCGAACGCTTCCAGGGATCCGTCGTGCAGGTCCGCCAGCTCGGCACGGAATCCGCGAACGTCGTCACCTACACCGTCGTCGTGAACGCGCGTAACCCGAACGGACGCCTGCTTCCCGGCATGACCGCCAATGTCGAGATCACCGCAGATCGAGTGGCCGACGTGCTGCGCGTCGACTATGACGCCACGCGCTTCCAGCCGCCGAAAGAAATCGCCGACGCCATGCGCGCCGCCGACGAAGCCACAGGCGAGGGCCAGCAGGGCGAACGCCGTCAGGGCAATGGCCAGGGCGGTCCCATGGCGGGCGGTCCCGGTGGCGGCCAACGCGGCCCCGGCGGTGCGGGCCAGATGCTGGAAGTCCTGAAGTCGGCCGGCATCGACGATGCGCGCGCGGAGAAAATCTCCACCGAACTGCGCGAGGAAATGCAGAAAGCGATGGAAGGCCTCGGCGGCGGACAGCGCCCCGGACAAGGCCAGCAAGGCGGCGCCACCATTGTCGGCGGCCCTGGCTTCGGCGGCCCGCCGCCCAGCATCCAGCAGCAACAGGCCAGCTCCGAGCGCTTCGCCAGGATCCAGCAGACGCAGGAAGCCGTCTTCCGCCGCAACCTCAATGAGGAAGAATACGCCGCCGTCTCGAAGGCGCGCTCGGAAATGCAGACGCAGAAGCGCGTCACTGTCTACAAGCTGGACGCCAAGGGCGAGCTCGAGCGGGCCCAGCTCACCATCGGCCTTTCCGATGGCGACAACGCACAGATCATCCGGGGCGCCGCGGAAGGCGACACGTTCGTCGTCCGCGCGACAGCCGCCGACAAGGCCCAGCCGCGCTCCTGATGCCCGACATGACCGAAACCCGGCCCATCATTTCCTGCCGCAACCTGTCCCGCGTCTACCGGATGGGCGATCAGGAAGTGCGCGCGCTTGATGGCGTCGATCTCGATATCCATGCCGGCGAGTTCGTCGCCATCATGGGCCCGTCCGGTTCCGGCAAGTCATCGCTGATGAACCTCATCGGCGCGCTTGATCGTCCGACCTCCGGCGAGATGTGGATCAACGGCAAGGCGCTGTCGGACATGAGCCGCGACGAACTGGCCGACCTGCGCAATGAAACCCTCGGCTTCGTCTTCCAGCAGTTCAACCTCCTCCCCCGTCAGGATGCCTTCCAGAACGTCCGCCTCCCCCTCCGCTATGCACGCAAGGACGCGGGCGACATCGACGCGCGCGCGCGGGAATGCCTCGAACTCGTCGGCCTCGGCACGCGCATGGACCACCGCCCCATGCAGCTGTCCGGCGGCCAGCAGCAGCGCGTGGCCATCGCCCGCGCCCTCGCCAACCGCCCGCGCATCCTGCTGGCGGACGAGCCCACCGGGGCGCTGGACACAAAAACCACCGACGAGATCATGCACCTGATGCAGGACCTCAACCGGCAGGGGATCACCGTCGTCGTGATCACGCACGAGTCCGAAGTGGCGCAGTACGCCTCCCGCCAGATTCATTTCCGTGACGGACGTATTGAATCCGACACCGCGCATCCCGAATTCAAGCGAGCCAGCGGAGGCTGATGATGAAAGTCGGCCTTGCCACCAGTTCAGCCGCCGAGGCGCTGTTCTCGAACCCGCTGCGCAGCCTGCTGACCATGCTGGGCATCATCATCGGGGTCGCCTCGGTGATGGTCATGATGTCCATCGGCGAAGGCGCAAAAGCCCAGATCGAGGCGCAGATTTCCAGCGTCGGCGCGAACGTGCTCACCCTCCAGCCCGGCAACATGAATCGCGGCGGCCGCAACCAGGGCGGCGGCTCCGGCCGGCCCTTCAATGAAGCGGATGTGACAGCCGTGAGCGAACTGCCCTTCGTGCAGGCCGCCACGGGCGTACTCTCCCAACAGGCGAACGCCGTCTCCGAAGACGCCAACTGGGTGAGTAACATCCAGGGCGGGGGCGCGGGCTTCTTCGAGGTCAACAACTGGAAGGTGGAGGAAGGCCGGGAATTCTCCGCTCAGGAGGTACAGGGTGGCGCTGCCGTGGCTGTGCTGGGAAAGACTGCTGCGGCGAACCTGTTTCCGGCTGGCGGAGCGGTTGGCCAGCGGATCCGGGTCAACAGCGTCCCCATGGAAGTCATTGGTATTCTTGAGTCCAAGGGCCAGTCCGGCGGCGGCGGCATGGGCATGGACCGTGACGATACCGTGATCGCTCCGCTCAGCATGGTCCGTAACCGGATTACCGGCGGCAATCGCTGGGTTTCCCGTCATGTTTCCCGGATACAATTGCTCGTCCAGGACGGGTATGATGTGCTTGAAGCTCAGGAGGAAGTGACCTCCATGATGCGCGAAAGACGCAGGATTCAGCCTGGCGATCAGGATAATTTTGCGGTTGTTAACTTTGCCGACATGATAAAGCAGCGGGCTGCCGCGGCCGAAACGATGAGCATGTTGCTTGCGTTCACCGCTGCGGTTTCGCTCATCGTGGGCGGAGTAGGTGTGATGAACATCATGCTTGTTTCAGTTACCGAACGTACCCGCGAGATCGGTCTCCGTATGGCGATCGGCGCTCGCGGGGGCGATATACTTCTGCAATTCCTGTTCGAAGCCGTAGTTCTCTGCACCCTGGGCGGACTCATCGGCATGGGAATAGGATGGATCGGCGTGTTTGCTTACGCGCAGATCGCAGCCGCACCGATGATGGTCTCCCCAATCATCATTGCGACGGCACTGGGAGCGGCGGCCTCCGTCGGTCTCATCTTCGGCTTTTTCCCTGCCCGCCGAGCAGCTCAGTTAGATCCAATCCAGGCGCTCAGACATGATTGATAATAAAATGACCCGTGGCGTATCCGCGGGCGCTCTCGCTGCCCTTCTCTCCGCGTGCGGCCACATGCCGATCGCAGAGCCCGCCTTCGAAGCCATGGCTACGAAGCGCGCAGGCATGCCCACCGACTGGACTGTCGCCCCGATGACCGGCGACACCGCGGCGGTCGTCGCCGACTACAGCGTCTTCCAGGACGCCCAGCTGATTTCCTACGTGCAGGAGTCGCTCGAGAACAACCGCACGCTGCGCGCCGCCATCGAGGCCGTGCGTCAGTCGGAAGCCTCGCTGCAGCAGACCCGCTCGGGCCTCTTCCCGCAGGTCGGCGCCTCGATCGGCGCCGGCACGGGCGCCCCGATCGATGATCTGGGCTCCAACACGGACACGTATTCATTCGCCCTGCGCGCCGGATACGACATCGACATCATGGGCGACCTCTCCGCCTCCATCCAGGCCTCGGCCGCCGGCCTCCGTTCGACGGAAGCCACCTACGAGCAGACCCGCCGCCAGGTCGCGGCTCAGGTCGCGCGCGCCTACTTCACCGTGATGGAGCAGCGCCTGCAGCTCGACCTCGACCGCCAGTCGCTCGACCGTCAGCGCCAGACCTTCCGCATCACGCAGACGCGCTTCGACGCCGGCTCCATCGCCCGCGATGAACTCGTGCTCGGTGAATCGCGCCTCGCCCAGGCCGAGGACTCCATCCTCGCCTCGGAAGCCTCGCTCCGCGCTGCGGTCCGCGCCCTCGAAATCGCGCTCGGCCGCTTCCCGCAGAACAAGCTCACCGTCGAAGGCGCCCTGCCCCAGCCGCCGGCCACGCCGCCGCTCGGCCTGCCGGAACTCACCGTCCGTTCGCGCCCCGACGTCGTCGCGGCCGAGCTGAACATGATCCAGACCTTCGCCAACACGCGCATCGCTGAACTTGGCCCGTGGCCGCAGCTGAACGGAAACCTGGCCCTCGGCCTCAACAACGCGACCAGCAACACGACGTCGGACCTGTTCGACTTCGACAATCTGGCGCTGTCCATCGGCATCTCGCTCGCGCAGACGATCTTCGACGGCGGCGCCATCGACGCCCGCGTGAAGATCGCCAACTCGCAGGAGCGTGCAGCTCTGGAGCGTTACGGCCAGACGATCATCAACGCCTATGGCGACATCGTCGCCTCGCTCGATACGTTCAACACGCTGGGCTCGCGCAACGTCGCCCTGCAGAAGGCGTCGGATGCGGCCACCGAAGTGCTCCGTCTCGGCGAACTGAAGTATCAGGAAGGCTCCGAGAGCCTGCTGAATCTCTTCACCGTCCGCGACAGCGCCGAAGCCGCCCAGGCGAACCTCATCGCCAACCGCCGCGCGCGTCTTGAGCAGTGGATCGTCCTGCACGCCGCCCTCGGCGGCAACCCGACGGCCTCGCAGGCGCTGCCCACCGCCGCCAACACGGCGAACGGCTCGTAAGCTCACCACAACCGCTACGGAAACGGCCGCTGGAAACAGCGGCCGTTTTTGTTTGGTCGATACATCTCGAAAATTCTTTGCGCGCGCCTGTAACCGTCCGGCCGTCCGGGGCGAATACCCCATTGTACGCGCAGCTAGCGTGCCCCGGCTTCGGCTTCACACAAAGGATACTCACATGATCTCTCGCATCGCCGCCTCGATCGCCGCTGGCGCGCTGGCAATAGCGCTCGCCGCATGTTCCGGACCGGCAAAAGACCCGATGGCCGCGGACGCCATGAAGGGCGACGCAATGGCGACCGACACCATGAAGGCCGACCCGATGGCCTCGGATGCCATGGCCTCCGACACCATGGCCGCCGATCCGATGAAGACCGACACGATGGCAGCTGATGCGATGAAGCCCGCCGACCCGATGGCGTCAGACACGATGAAAGCCGATCCGATGAAGCCGGCCGATCACTGACGTCTGTCGTCGGGACGCCCGGTGATCTCCCCTCCGACGCAGCCGGGCGTCCCGCCGCACGCCGAAATCGAGCACACGCCATGACCGCGCAGCCGCCAGCAGAGATCGTCAACCGCCACACGCGCATCGTTCGCATCGCACACTGGATCAACGCGCTGTGCT
>JAVBYB010000033.1 GCA_030824255.1 bacterium | reverse complement strand
CAGGCCTTCGTCGGCAAGAACCTCGTGATGAAGCGCATGCACGCTCGCGCTCGTGGCCGTGGTGTTCGCGTCGAAAAGCCGTTCTCGCAACTTACCATCGTGCTCCGCGACTCGTCGGCGGCAGCTCAAACCTCCGAGGCCGCATAATGGGTCAGAAGATCAACCCGATCGGACTTCGTCTCGGCATCAACCGTACGGCTGACAGCCGCTGGTATGCAGACAGCGCCGACTTCGGTCGCCTGCTTCACGAAGACATCAAGATCCGCAAGTTCATCAAGGAGAAGCTGAAGCAAGCCGGCGTCTCCAAGGTCATCATCGAGCGTCCTCACAAGAAGTGCCGCATCACCGTTCACACCGCCCGTCCCGGCATGGTGATCGGCAAGAAGGGCGCGGACATCGAGACGCTGCGCAAGGAAATCGCGAAGCTCTGCAAGGACGAAGTCTTTGTGAACCTCGTCGAGATCCGCAAGCCGGAAACGGACTCGAACCTGGTGGCTGAAGACGTGGCCCGCCAGCTCGAGCGTCGGGTTTCGTTCCGTCGCGCCATGAAGCGTGCGATGCAGACGACGATGCGCATGGGCGCCCAAGGCGTTCGTCTGACCGTCGCCGGCCGCCTCGGCGGCGCGGAGATCGCCCGCACGGAATGGTATCGCGAAGGTCGCGTTCCGCTGCACACGCTGCGCGCCGACATCGACTACGGCACGGCTGAAGCGAAAACGACTTACGGCATCATCGGCATCAAGTGCTGGATCTTCAAAGGCGAGATCATGGAGCACGACCCGATGGCTCTCGATCGCAAGCAGGAAGCGGTGGGCGACTCGCGTCCGCGTCGTGACCGCGATCGCCAGGATCAGCGCGGTTAAGTGAGATAGAAGATGCTGCAACCCAAGCGCACAAAATTCCGCAAGGCCTTCAAAGGCCGCATTCACGGTGTCGCCAAGTCGGGCTTTACGCTCAACAACGGCAGCCACGGCCTGAAGGCTCTTGAGCCGAACCGTGTCACGGCCCGCGAGATCGAAGCTGCCCGTCGCGCTCTCACGCGTGAGATGAAGCGCGTCGGCAAGGTCTGGATCCGCGTGTTCCCGGACGTGCCGGTGTCGAAGAAGCCGATCGAAGTCCGAATGGGCTCGGGCAAGGGCGCGCCGGAATACTGGGTCGCCCGCGTCAAGCCGGGTCGTATCCTGTTCGAAATCGATGGCGTTCCGGATGCGGTAGCGCGTCAGGCACTGACGCTCGGCGCGGCCAAACTGTCGATCAAGACCAAGATCGTCACGCGGATCGGAGAGTAGGGCATGACCAAGCTGTACCAAGTCCGCAAGGATCTCGAGACCTGGCGCAAGTCCACGCCGGACCAGCTTCGCGATGCGATCGGCGAGCTGAAAAAAGAACAGTTCAACCTGCGCTTCCAGCGGGCCACCGGCCAGCTGGAGAAGACTTCTCGCGTCGGCGACATTCGCCGCACGATTGCCCGCCTCGAAGCGGTGCTGTCCGAGAAGTCGAAGCAGCAGTCGGCCTAAGGAGAGCACGATGCCAAAGCGAATTATGACGGGCACGGTTGTCTCCAACAAGATGACCAAGACTGCCGTGGTGAAAGTCGAGCGGACCTTCCTGCACCCGCTGTTCAAGAAGACGGTGCGGAAGTCCAAGCGCTATCACGCGCATGACGAGAACAACTCGGCGCAAGTCGGTCAGATCGTCGAGATCCAGGAATGCCCGCCGCGCTCCAAGCTGAAGCGCTGGGAAATCCTTCCCGTTAAAGGGGATGCCGCATGATCCAGATGCAAACCAACCTCGACGTCGCCGATAACTCCGGCGCTCGTCGTGTCCAGTGCATCAAGGTGCTGGGCGGTTCCAAACGGCGCTATGCGTCGGTGGGCGACGTGATCGTCGTCTCCATCAAGGAAGCCGCGCCGAAGGGCCGCGTGAAGAAGGGCGAAGTCAAACGCGCCGTCGTCGTGCGCGTCGCCAAGGATCTGCAGCGCCGCGATGGTTCCGTGATCCGCTTCGACACCAATGCAGCCGTGCTGGTCAACGCCCAGAACGAGCCGATCGGCACCCGCATCTTCGGACCGGTTCCGCGCGAGCTCCGCGCCAAGAACCACATGAAGATCATCTCGCTCGCTCCGGAGGTCCTGTAATGGCCGCCAAGATTAAAAAAGGCGATACGGTGATCGTGCTCACCGGCAAGGACAAGGGCCAGAAGGGCGAAGTCATCAAGGCTTTCCCGGAAGAGAACCGTGTCCTCGTGTCGGGCGTGAACATCAAGTCGCGCCACACGAAGCCGAGCCAGGCGGATCCGCAGGGCGGCATCAAGCGCAACGAAGCGCCGATCCATGTTTCAAATGTCGCTCACGTCGATCCGACGTCGGGCAAACCCACACGCGTCGGTTTCAAGATCGACGACAAGGGCCGCAAGGTGCGCGTTGCCAAGCGCTCCGGGGAGTCCATCGATGGCTGATAAATACACCCCGCGCCTCCGTTCGCTCTATGATCAGAGCATTCGCGAGAAGATGACCGAGCAATTCGGTTACACGAACGGCATGCAGGTGCCGGCGCTCGACAAGGTCGTGATCAACATGGGCGTGGGCGAAGCTGTCGCCGACTCCAAGAAGATCCGCTCGGCCGTTGCCGATCTGACCGCGATTTCCGGTCAGAAGCCGCTGGAGACCAAGTCGCGCAAGTCGATCGCCACGTTCAAGCTGCGTGACGGCATGACCATCGGCGCCAAGGTCACCCTGCGTCGTGAGCGCATGTACGAATTCATCGACCGCCTGACCACGATCGCGCTTCCGCGCGTGAAGGACTTCCGGGGCCTGAACGGCAAGTCGTTCGATGGCCGCGGCAACTTCGCGATGGGTCTCAAGGAACACACCGTGTTCCCGGAGATCAGCTACGACAGCATCGACACGGTCTGGGGTATGGACATCATTGTGTGCACGACGGCGCGCACCAACGAAGAAGCGAAAGCACTCCTCACGGAGTTTGGCTTTCCCTTCCGCACCTAGGCGCGCTGGAGAAAACGATGGCTAAGAAAAGCTCGATCGAAAAGAACAACCACCGCAAGCACCTGGTGGAGCAGTACGCCAAGAAGCGCGCTAACCTGAAAGCCAAGGCCCTCGACGAGAGCCTGCCGCTGGAAGATCGCTTCGAGGCGCGCATGAAGCTCGCCAAGCTGCCGCGGAACTCCGCGCCGAACCGGGTTCGCAACCGCTGCGAGATTTCGGGTCGCCCGCGCGCTTATTATCGGAAGCTCAGGATGTCCCGCATCGCCCTGCGCGATTACGGCGCCTCGGGAATGATCCCGGGCCTCGTGAAATCGAGCTGGTAGGGGAGGTCAGACAAATGCACATGAACGATCCTGTTGGTGATCTGCTGACGCGCATCCGCAACGCCCAGCGTCGCGGCCGCACTTCGGTCCAGTCGCCGTCGTCCAAACTCCGCGTGAACCTGCTCGAAGTGCTTCAGCGCGAGGGCTACATCCGCGGCTTCACGGAAGTGGAGACGGATGGCCGCAAGGAGCTCGATATCGAGCTGAAATACTATGATGGAGCGCCGGTGATCTCCGAGATCCGCCGTATCTCCAAGCCGGGCCGCCGGGTTTACTCGGCCGTTCGTGACCTGCCGCTGGTTCGTAATGGCCTGGGCATCTCCGTCCTCTCCACGCCGAAGGGCGTGATGTCGGACGCCGAGGCGCGCACCCAGAACGTCGGTGGCGAAATCCTCTGCCGGGTGAGCTAAGATGTCTCGCGTTGGAAAAAAGACGATTGAAGCGGTCAAGGGCGTCGACATCAAAGTCGCCGGCGGCCAGATCACCGTGAAGGGCCCGAAGGGCGAGCTGAAGATGGCTCTGACGGACGAAGTGTCCGTCAAGGTCGAGAACGGCGAAGTCAACATCGAGGCGCGCAACCCGAACGAGCGCAAGTCGAAAGCGATGTGGGGCACCACCCGCGCCAACATCCAGAACATGGTGACGGGCGTGACCACGGGCTTCGAGAAGAACCTCGAACTGGTGGGCGTCGGTTACCGCGCTGCACTGAAGGGCAAGGATCTCGAGCTGTCGCTCGGTTACTCGCACCCTGTCGTGTACAAGGCGCCGGCCGGCATCACGTTCGCTTCGGCGAAGCCGACCGAGATCAAGATCACGGGCTCTGACAAGCAGACCGTCGGCCAGGTTGCCGCCGAGATCCGCTCGTTCCGTCCGCCCGAGCCGTACAAGGGCAAAGGCGTCCGCAAGACGGGCGAATATGTCCGACGCAAGGAAGGCAAGAAGAAGTAAGCCATGGCCTCGCTTCAGCACAAACAGTTCGATCGCCGCGCCCAGCGCGTCCGCACCAAGCTTCGCAAGGTCGCCGACGGCAAACCGCGCCTCTCGGTTACCCGCTCCGTCAAGCACATCTCGGTGCAGCTCATCGACGACGCCAAAGGCGTCACGGTGGCAGCAGCATCTTCTCTCGAGAAGGGCTTCAAGGGCGGCACCAAGTCCGAAGACGCCAGCGCCGTGGGCAAGCTCATCGCTGAGCGCGCTTCCAAGGCTGGCGTAACCGATGTGGTCTTCGACCGCGGCGGCAACATTTTCCACGGCCGCGTGAAAGCGTTGGCCGATGCCGCCCGCGAGGGCGGCCTGAAATTCTAGGGAGCCGCTAATGGCGCGTGAAGGCGAACGTAGCGAACGTGGTGGTGAACGCGGTGATCGCGGTCGTGGCCGTCGTGATCGCAATGAAGATCGCGAACAGTCCGAGATCGTCGACAAACTGGTTGCTATCAACCGTGTCGCGAAGGTCGTGAAGGGCGGTAAGAACTTTGCGTTCGCTGCTCTCGTGGTCGTCGGTGACCAAAAGGGTCGCATTGGCTACGGCCACGGCAAGGCCCGCGAGGTTCCCGAGGCGATCCGCAAGGCGACCGAGGAAGCCAAGAAGTCGATGATCCGCGTGCCGCTGCGCGAAGGCCGCACGCTGCACCACGACACCCAGGGTCGCTGGGGCGCTGGCAAGGTCATCATGCGTTCGGCTCCGGCCGGTACGGGTGTGATCGCCGGTGGTCCGATGCGCGCTGTGTTCGACGTGCTCGGCATCCGTGACGTCGTCGCCAAGTCGACGGGTTCTTCGAACCCGTACAACATGGTCCGTGCTACGGTTGACGCGCTCAAGCATCAGTCTTCGCCCCGCCAGATCGCGTCCAAGCGCGGCCTGAAGGTGCAAGACATCATTGCCCGCCGTACTGACGGCTCGGGCAACGCCGAAGTCGCGTAAGGCAGGAGCTCGAGATGGCCGCCAAGAAAACCCTCCGCGTGAAGCAGGTGAAGAGCCCGCAGCGTCGCGAAGCATCGCAGCGCGCGACCCTCGTCGGCCTCGGTCTCAACAAGGTCTCGCGTGAGCGCGAACTTGAAGACACCCCGTCCGTGCGTGGCATGATCGCCAAGGTGCAGCACCTCGTCGAGATCGTGGACTAATACTTTCACCGGTGCGCCTGAGAGGGCCGGCCGGTCTGGAGCTTAAGATGAAACTGAACCAGATCTCCGACAACGAAGGCGCCCGCAAGAAGCGTATGCGCGTCGGCCTGGGCGTCGGCTCGGGCAAGGGCAAGACGGCCGGTCGTGGCGTCAAGGGTCAGAAGGCACGTCGCGGCGTGGCCATCAATGGCTTCGAAGGCGGCCAGATGCCGATCTACATGCGCCTGCCTAAGCGCGGCTTCACGCCTCACGGCGCAGCCAGCTATGCCGAGGTCAACATTGGCCGCATCGAGGACGCCGTGAAAGCCGGCAAGCTCGACGCCAATAAGCCGATCGACGCTGCTGCACTGATTGCTTCGGGCGTGGTGCGTCGCAGCAAGGACGGCATTCGCCTCCTTGCAAAGGGCGAGATCAAATCCAAAGTTGAGCTGGTCGTGCACGGAGCCTCCAAAGCCGCGATCGAAGCGGTCGAAAAGGCCGGCGGCAAGGTTACTGTGACGAAGCCGGCTGCCGTTGAGGCTGCCGAGTAAGCCTGCCCTGGTTTGTCAGGACAGGTGCGCGCGTGAC
>JAVBYB010000382.1 GCA_030824255.1 bacterium | reverse complement strand
CTGTGCCGGCGATCAAGCCTGCGGCGGAACTGACAAGGACGGGCGTGGTCGGGATACTGGCAACGCCTGGGACCGTGCGCCGCGCCTATCTCGACGATCTCGAGCGGCAGTTTGCGGCGGGCAAGACCGTGATCCGGCGGGGTACGGCGGGCCTCGTCGACATTGCCGAGCGGGCGGTACGCGGCCAGCCAATCGATCAGGAGCAGGTGGCATATGCGGTGAAGCCGATGTTCGATCCGCCGGACGGGCCGCGGATCGATGTCGTTGTGCTGGCTTGCACGCACTTTCCGCTGATCCGCGAGGCAATTGCGCTGGCGTGTCCGCCCGGCGTCCAGCTTATCGACACCGGCGAAGCTGTCGCGCGTCAGGCAATCCGCGTGGTTTCCCGCGATGCTGGGATGGCGGCGCGACCAGGCGGCGAGGCCATCGCCTATGTCACGGGCGGGGCGGCCAACAAGGCGGCGATGACGCCGGCGCTTGCGCGATTTGGCTATGACCGGATCGAGATCATTGACGTCTAGCGGCGTCAGGCGTCACTAGAAGCCATGGCCGGATTGCAGACACGCACGATCAACCTCGCCCTGCAGGGCGGCGGCGCACATGGCGCGTTCTCGTGGGGCGTGCTGGACAGGCTGCTGGAAGACCAGCGGATCGTGATCGAGGGCATTACAGGCGCCTCGGCAGGCGCGATGAATGCGGTTGCGCTGGCGGCCGGATTTGCCGAGGGCGACCGGGAGGCGGCGCGCGCGTCGCTGCGGGCCTTCTGGGAGGGCGTATTGCGCGGCGCGCGGCTTAGTCCGTTGAGCCGTTCGCCATTCGAGGCGATGCTGGGCGGCTGGAACATCGACATGTCGCCGGCCTTCGTGATGTTCGATCTCGTGACGCGCGTTGCGAGCCCTTATGACTTCAACCCGCTGAACATCAATCCGCTGCGTGATCTGGTGACGGAGCTGATCGATTTCGATCTTGTCCGGAAGTCTCCGGTGAAGGTCTACATATCGGCGACCAATGTGGAGACGGGCCGCGCGCAGGTGTGGGACAAGCGCGTGTTGTCGACAGACCATGTTATGGCGTCGGCGTGCCTGCCATGGCTTTTTCATGCGGTCGACATCGATGGCGTGCCTTACTGGGATGGCGGGTTCACCGGCAATCCGCCGCTGTGGCCCCTGTTCGAGAACTGCGCCACCGATGACGTCGTGCTGGTGCAGATCAATCCGATCCGCAGGGAAGGCTCGCCGAGAACGGCGCGCGACATCATCAACCGCGTGAACGAGATTACCTTCAACTCATCCCTGCTGCGCGATCTGCGCGCGGTGGATTTCGTGACACGCCTGATCGAGGCGGAGCGGCTCGACGGTACGGGTTATCGGAAGATGCTGATGCACGCCATCGCTGACGAGGCGTCCTTGGCTGAGTTGGGCGCATCGTCGAAGTTCAATGTCGAGCCGCACTTCATCGACATGCTCTTCAACAAGGGGCGCGATGCAGCGGAAAACTGGCTGCACACAAGTTTTCGCCATGTGGGTGAGCGCTCGACAGTCAATGTCCGCAAGCTGTTCCACGGCGAGGACGACGCACTGGATGGCGGGCAGCTGAAGCCCCCACGCAAGGCGCCCAAAGCGAAAGACTAGAGAAATTCGAGGTCCTGCGGATCGCCGCCCTGCCAGGCATACTGGATCTTGGCCGCAAGGTGCGCGCCGCCGATGGCGAGCACTGTCTTGCCTTCGGCGGCCGCCCTGTCATGCGCCATCCGCGCGGCGGCGGCGACATTGCGCTCGATCTGCACGCGCCGTCCGGGCTGGCTGATGGCATTGGCGAGAGCGCCGACATCTGCCGAGAGATCGTAGGGCGCGGTGAGGATGATGTCGCTGAAACGCTGGGCCACGCCGACCGCCATGCGGCTCGCCTGCTTGCTGGCGGCGGCGCCGAACACAACGATCACCTTCTCCTGCGGAACGAAGGACAGCATCGCGTCGGCGACAAGTTCGAGCGCGCCGGGCGTGTGGCCGATATCAATCCAGAGCTCTGGCTTGCCGGGTACGCGCTCCAGCCGGCCGGCATGTCGCACACCCGATATGGCGGCGACCATCCTTGCCTGAACCTGCGGTGTGAGGGCGTCACCCAGCCAGGTCTCGGCGGCGGCAAGCGCGGTAAGCGCGTTGTCGACCTGATGCTGCCCGATGAGGGAGAGGCGCACTTCCTGCGCCATTTCGCCGGCGCGCTTCAGGGTAAAGCGGCTTCCGTCCGGCGTGTTGACAACGGGCCCGATGGTGAGGCCGTCCGTCGCGACACGTACCTTGCGGTCAGCAAGACTGGCATAGCTGGTGATCAGCGGACGCAGGCGCTCGAATACGGCGGGTGACAGCATAAGCGTACCGCCGGGGGTGAGGGCGTCGATCTTGTCGAGCGCGATGAGTTCTTCCGTACTGCCCAGGATTTCGGTGTGCTCAAGCTCGACCGACGTCAGCAGGGACAGGCGCGCGCGCGCCGTGCGCACGGCGTCATAGCGTCCGCCAATGCCGGCTTCCCAGACGATGACGTCCGGCGCCTCCTCCCGGAACCACAGGAGGGCTGCGTAATACATCAGCTCGAAGGCGCCGATGCGGTCGCCTTGCGGGCGTGCCTCGTTGAAGGCCAACGCCGTCTGCGCATAACGGTTCAGCGCTTCCTTAGAGATCATCACATCGTCGATGGCGATACGTTCGCGCACATCGAACAGGTGGGGCGAGGTAAACATCCCGACGCGCAGGCCGGCGGCCTTCAGCGCGGCGGAGAGCAAGCGGACGGTAGACCCCTTGCCGTTCGAGCCGGTTATGATGATCGAGCGGCTGGCAAGCCAGTCGCGATCAAAGCCATGCGCGCCAAGGAAGGACAGCGCGCGATGGAGCGAGATGCCGTCGCCGAAGCGGTTCAGGCCGAACATGCGTCCTCCAGAATCTGGGCGCGGTGTACGAGGCGAATAAAGGATTGCGTGCCGACAAGATAGACAAGGCCGCTGGCCTGCCGGATCAGATCGCGCAGCCCTGCAGCATCGTTGACATCAAGGCGGATAGCGCCCGCTCTGCGCGCCGCGGTGAAATGCAGATAATCATGCTGGCCGGTGAGTTCTATCTCGCGCACCGGACCCAGCGTGTTCAGCATGTCGAGCAGTGGCGCACGGTCCTTGTCGTCGGACAGGCAGGCGAGGATGGCGGGCTTCCGCGCGCCCAAGGTGGCGAGCCAGGCGGGGTCGAGCGATACAGCGTTGATGGCGGCCTCGAAGATGAAAGGCGTTTTGCCGATGCAGCCTTCGCCGAACGATGCGGAGGCAAGGCGCGGCGTCATGCTGGCGAGTGCGCCGGGCGCAAGATCGAGCAGGCGCTCTGCCCCAATGCGAGCGAGCTGCCGGCAGGCGGCGATCCACGCTGGCGTGGCGTCGCCGCCAGCGGCGACGGGGGCGCTTTCGATGCGGGGGCGGTGCGCGGGCACAGTGGCGGCGGCTTGTTCGGAGGCGACCACGAAACCGGATGTTTCGAGCACGGAGAACTTGTCGTCTGCGATATTCTGCAGCGTGGGGCCGAGCTTGTCTGCGTGCTCGAAAAGGATGGAGGTCACGATGGACCCGCGCGCGGGCAGGGCGCCGACTTCATCCCAGCGCGCGCCACGTCCACATTCGAGGATGAACCAGTCGGCATGGCCGCGCTTGAACCAGTCGAGCGCGACAAGGAGAAAGTAGCCGACGGGCGAGATGTATTGATCCGATGGTAGGCGATCTTCGTGGTCGCGGACGAAGGGGGCGAGGCGGGCGACGGTTTCACAGAAGGCATCCTCCGGGATCGCCTGACCGGCGAGGCGAATGCGATCGCGCTGCTCGACCTCGTGCGGGGAGACAAAGAGGGCGACGCGCGCGCCGGGCTTTGCCTGCGCCACGAGGTCGGCGGCGAAGCGGGCTGTGGTGCCCTTGCCCTTGCTGCCCGTGACCTTGAGCACGCGGGCTGGATCAGGCAGCAGGCCAAGCTCGCGCGCGATGCCGGTGATGATTTCGGGATTCCGCGTCTCGCGGTCCCACTTCCCCTTCACCCGAGGCTGCACGCGAAGCCAGGAGCGGTAGATCTCGTCGAGCGCCTGATCCAGGTTCATGAGTTGCGCCGCTTCCGGCGCCAGCTGAGATAGCGATCCATTAGCTTCAGGATCATCAGGGGCGCTAGGACAAGAGCTGTGCCCACCAGCATCAACACGTAAAGTCTCGCATCGATCAACGTCGTCATAGTCTCGCGGAAGATCGGACTTGTGAAATTGATCGCGACGGCGGCGGAGATAAATCCGATTGGCACTGACAGTACAGTGAGCAGTAGGATCAGATTCGAAACCGAGCCGAGTTTCTCATTTTGCGAAGTCTTGGCGATGTTATCGAGGTGGTGCTCAAAGCTGTTGTGGGTTGCGGAGATTTTCGCGAACCGATCCTCGAAACGCATCTTCTTCGAGAGATCGCGGCGATACTGCTGAAGAAGTGAGTGATTGGTGATGTGGTCGGTGCGGAAGTAGCGGGTGAAATTCAACAAACGCAGGCGCTGCTTGATGATGTTGCGATTGTTGGAAGGGTTGTTCGCCTGGCTCAAGGGCATCTGCATCTGAAAGCGCTCGATGCGCATAAGGATCACCCAGCCGTAGAAGAAGAACGCGAAAAGCGTTGTTAGTGGCAGGTGGAGATTTTCGTCAGCGCGCGGAATAATCCAGCTATTGTGAGCCATGATCCGGTCGGGGTCGGCAATCAGGCTCCGCGCGACATCGCTTAGACCGAGGGCATTAAGCAGAGCAAGTTTGCCCTCTGATCGATAGAAGTTATTTGAGATCGCTTTGCTTGCTTCCGCGATGTCAGCCGCGCCTTGAATGTCCAGCGAACAGACAAAGACGAAATTGCGGCCCTCGGTGCGATCAAGCAGATTGGGTTCACTCGCAAAAACCACGGCTTGGTTCAACGTAACGGTAAGGCCGTCGATTGTGATCGAGGGCATGCCCACATCAAGTACTCGCGCAGAAGAGAAGACCGAGTAGCACGCAATGTCGAACATCACGGTCATCGGTTCAAAGCCCGCAAACCGCTTAGGCCCGTCGCGCATGGGATGGTTCGGACCTGTCAGCGCGCCGGGGCCAAGCTTCTGGCAGGTCAGAGCAAAGAATTGGGTAAACCCAGTGGGCGGGGTGGTCATCGGCGCGTCCAGCAGGACCAAGGTTTAAGATGCTTAAGGTGCGGGTGGTGAGGACGCAACCAAGCGCAGGTGGCGAGTCAGAAGCACCGGAAAGGAATTATTGCCTGATGACAGTCTGACGAGATTTGCTTTTCGCCTCGTTTTTGCGACCGGGGATTGTCCAAAAAGCTCAACAAAGACAGGCTTTTTTCTTACGAGATCCTGTCCGCGATGTCGCGACAAAATCCGCAAATCGGATGGACGGTGCACATTTGCTGGTAGCTGGGGGCATCCCTATGGTCCGCGCGAACAGCTGATCATAGGGCTTTTATGAACTGCGGGCATTCGCACTGGATTCCGTTGCCATCGACTGGCGATGAGTCGCAGACGACCCGTCTGGCCGACGATCTGGGGCTGGCAATCCATCTCGGACGCATGGCCCCGGGACAGCCGCTTCGTGAAGTCGAACTCGCCGCCGCTCACAAGGTCAGCCGCACGATCGTGCGCGCCGCGCTGCAGCGGCTTGAGGCGCAGGGGCTCGCCGAGATCACGCTGAACAAGGGCGCGCGGGTGCGGCGGCCGGATGCGGCGGCGGCGGAGGATATGGTCGAGCTGCACGTCCAGCTGGCGACTCTGGCGGCGCGCAATGCGGCCTGGCGGGCGACACCGGAGCAGGTGAGCCGCATCGAGGATTTCGTGAAGATGATGGAGCACCTCGCCGAGGCGGCAGGCGCTCCCGAAGAGTTCCAGCACCAGCGCATCGGTTTTGCGCGGGCGCTGCACCAGGCGGCGGGTCCCGTGCTGGCCGAGCGCCTGCGCAGCGCCGCGCCGGCGACGCCTTATCATGAGCGTGC
>JAVBYB010000389.1 GCA_030824255.1 bacterium | reverse complement strand
ATGATGTGCGCGTGTATAGCCTGCACCGCTCTCGCAGCGCGCTGGCCAGCAATGCGATCATGATCGTCGAAACGCGGTTTCAGCGCGGCCTGGACCAGTCAAACCTGCCTGCGCGCGTTATGGGCGAGCTGGATGAGCGCGCACGTGCGCGATTCCAGCCTGCTGTGTCGCGCGTGCTGGCACAGATGAACGTGTTCCTGACGATCGACAATTTCGAGGGGATCGCGGCGAAGGCCATGCCGGATGGAGGCATTCGGCTGTTCGTCGTGTCGGACGATAATTTCGCGGCCCGGCAGCGCACGTTGCTGATGGTCTATGATGTAGCAGCGCGAGGCTGACCCGCGCCCTGGCTTGTGGAGCGACTGAACGCAGAAAAGCCGAAAGCGCGCCACGCATGGCTGCGGGCGCCTGGTGAAACTCAAGGGGAGGCGGCGGCGGAACGCGTCCGCCGCCGCCAGACCCGAAAGAGCGGTTAGTTGGTCGGCGCGATGCCGGAGACCGTTTCCGTCGAGCGGTCGACGGTGCAGCTCAGCTTCACGGTGGCGTCGTCGGCGCCCTTCACCTTGAAGAGGTAGGTGAAGCTTGCGCCCGTGGCCTTGGTCGATTCCTTATCGACCTTCACCGACTTCGGCGCAGGTTCCTGCTTGCTGATGGCGTCCTTGCACATCTTCTCGGCCCCTTGGACCGAAACCTTGGCGAGCGCCGGGGAGGCGAGCGCGATGGCGGTAGCGGACAGAATGATGAGGGAGGAAAGGCGGGTCATTTTGATCTCCGTTGGGACGCCTTCTGTGGACGTCCGTGGTTCAGACTGACAGTGTCAGGTAGACGCCGTCAAGTGACCTATAGGTCAATTAGGGCGGTGGTCAGCTAACACCTTCGTCAACTGCTGCTGAAACCAGCCGGTTTCAGTGGCCGTAAGGCCGCACCCCGCGATAGCGTGCCGCAGGACAGCACCGGGAGCGGGCAAATGGCAGACACAGAGCGTGGCGCAGGCGAGATCCAGCCGACCCAGGAGATGTTCGACCTGTACGACCAGTACTGTCACAACGACATCGATCGGCGGACCTTCATGGACCGGCTGGGCAAGCTGGCCGTGGGTGGGGTGAGTGCGGCGGTGCTGGCGGAGGCGCTGCTGCCGAAATACGCCAGCGCGCTGCAGATGGCGGAGACGGATTCCCGGATCGTGGGATCGCGCATCACCTATGACTCGCCCAATGGCGCGGGGAAGCAGGGCAAGCAGATGGGTGGCTATCTGGTGCGCCCGGCGAGTGCGGGATCGAAGAAGCTGCCTGTCATCGTCGTGGTGCATGAGAATCGCGGCCTCAACCCGCACATCGCCGATGTGACCCGCCGCGCGGCGGCGGCGGGATTCATGGCGTTCGCGCCGGATGCGCTTTATCCGCTGGGCGGCTATCCCGGCACGGATGATGAAGGCCGCACGATGCAGGCGACCCGCAATGGCGCGGAGATGCTGGAAGATTTCATCACGGCGGTTCAGCTCATGCAGGGCCGCGCGGATTCAACAGGCAAGGTCGGCATTGTCGGCTTCTGCTTCGGCGGCGGCATCTGCAACAATGTGGCGGTGCGGGTTCCGACTCTGGCGGCGTCAGCGCCGTATTATGGCGCGGCGGCCGCGGTGGCGGACGTCCCGAAATTTCAGGCGCCGCTGCTGATCACGCTTGCGGGCATCGATGAGCGCGTCAACGCTCCCTATCCTGCTTACGAAGAAGCGCTGCGCAAGGAAGGCAAGACCTTCACCAGCCATACCTATGAAGGTTGCCAGCACGGCTTCCACAACGATACGACGCCGCGCTTCGATCCCGAGAATGCGCGCGTCGCGTGGAACCGGACGCTCGACTTTTTCCGCAAGCACCTGGCCTGAAGGACATCACAATGAAAACGACGATCGCCGCTTTTGCGAGCGCGTGCCTGTTGCTTGCCGGTTGTGGTGGTCCTGCCGTCGAGGTGCCTGCGCCGACGGCTGAAACGCCCGCTGCTCCGGTTGTCGAAACTGCCGCGGACCTGCCGCCAGTGGTGAATGGCTGGCGCGAGTATCCGCTGGGCGAAGGCGTGGTCTCAATCCAGCCCGCGAAATGGCGCACGGACGTGATCGACGTGCCGGTGCCGGTGGGCAAGGGTCTCGAGTATAAGCTGGCGATGAAGAAGGGGCAGGGTGTCGTCTACAACGTTACCTATGGCGACCTTGCGCATCCCGGCCTGATGGAGGTTGAGTTCCACGGCCATACCGAGCAGGTCGACGGCGTGGGCGACCTGATGTTTTATTCCAAGACCGGAGGCTCGCCCGAAAGCGGCGTGTTCACGGCCCCTTGGGACGGCATCCACGGCTGGTATCTCAAGAATGAGAGCGACAAGGACGTGACGGTCCGCCTCGAACTGGCCGGCTTCTACGAGCTGGAAGAAAAATAGTCGCCGCCGGCCTGACCCGTTCGGGCCGTTGTTTGCGCTTACTGACTCGGACAGCCACGTCTCGCCCGGCTCGCATCCGTCTGATCGGGCAGGGCCGCATGGCGGGGGCTGTACGCGGTTCGAGGGGGCAGGCGATGATGTTCAAGGCGATTGCTGGCGCTGCGTTGGGGGCGCTGAGCCTGTCGGGTTGCGCGATGGTGGGCGACATCGGCGCGAACGGGCTGGCCGAGAATATCGAGGGCAATGCGGCGACGCTGAACGAGGCGCATACACGCGCCATGACCGCGATCATCGCGGTGAACGTCATGCGCGCACGGGATCGCTGGCCCACGAACTACACGACGCTGTCGGGCATCAAATCCAACCCGTCTCTGCAGCTCAACGGGTCGACCACGCTGGGGCCGTTGGGGCTGGGCAATGCGCCGATGCCGTTTGCGAACACGAGCGCCACGATTGCGCGCAATGAGACCGCGAACGCCGAGTATTCGGTGAACCCCTTCTCCAACAACGACAAGACACAAGGCCTGCTGAAGCCGATCCAGCCCGAGCAGCTGGAGAATTACTGGCTGGCCGGATGGCCGCGCGAAACCCTGATGTGGCTGTTCGTCGATGCGGTGACGTTCGCGGGAGAGAGCAAGCCCTGGTATATAGATGGCGACGAGTTTTCCGATGCGCCATCGCTCACGGATGCATCGAACACGCGGCGCTATGTCGAGATCATCGACCGGGCGAAAGGTGGCGACATCGATTTCGGCCTGCTGCCCGATCCTAGCCTCGATGAGCGCAACTGCAGGCCCTACGATCCTGTCTACCTGCGCGAGACCCTGGGCGGCAGCGCGGCAGATACGCCGATGAACGATACCGTGCGTGCGGTTGAGGCCCTCACCGGGCGTCAGCTGGTGCTGGCGGAGGACACACGGCAGGCGCGGGCCGACGAGATGCAGATCGCGCCTGATCGCTTCAACCGGCGTCTGCTGCTGTGCGACGAGATCGAGGCGCGCTGGGGTTTCATGGATGCGCGGACGGGCGAGCCGCTGGCGGCCATACGCACGCGCTCGTTTGACGACATGATTTATTTCCTCGGCGAAACGCTTCGCAGCGGCACGGAGACGGATCCGACCGTCGCGGGCGGCGTCATCCTGTTCCAGACCTACTCGGATCGGGCCGATCGCTCGTTCGCGGTGCGGGTCGAGCACGCCGGCCGTGTCTATTTCATTGCGCCGCAGACGCCGGCTGGCGATATCGCCGGTCCGCGTGATGTGACGGGCAATGTGTTGTCGCTGCTGAACCAGCTTTACCTGCTGGCCCAGTCCGACGAATTCCTGCGGGCGCCGGAGGCCCGGCTGCGATAACCGGCAGGACAGCCTGTTTTTGAAGCTGGAGGAATTCCGCTTTCCGGGGGCTTGTTCACCGCGCTAGTTTCGTGCGCGGAGGAAATCACCTTGATCGATGCAGATGCGTCCGACGATCTGGCGCCTGCGGGGCGTGGCCCCTCGGATCGCTACGTGCAGAAACGCGAGCTGATCCTCGACGCCGCCAGCCGCAAGTTCAACGTCATGGGCGTGCGTGGCGCCACGCTGGAAGATATCGCGGGCGACGTGGGGATGAACCTAACCAGCATCCGCCACTATTTCCGCCGCAAGGATGATCTGGTGGCGGCGGGCTTCCTGCGCTCCATCGATGTGCACAAGGCGGCTTTTACGCAGGCGCTGGATGCAGGGTCGCGCGAGGCGCGCGTGCGCGAACTGGTGCGCGTCTATTTCAACCTGCGCAGGTCGATTCGCGAGGGCGGGGGGCCGGAAGTGATGATCTTCGGCGACATGCGCTCGCTGGAGGAGGCGCACGCGGGCGAAGTCTGGCCGCGATACATAAAACTGTTCCAGCTGGTGCGGCGCGTTGTTTCGTCGGACGAAGAGTTGGCGCAGGACCGGCCGCGCGCGAATGCGCGGACCTATTTCGTGCTGTCGCAGTTGCTGCGTTCGGTGTTCTGGCTGCCGGCCTATCCGGTGGATGCGTTCGGCTGGGTCGAGCAGCGTTTCGCCGATATTCTCTTCAACGGTCTCGCGGCGCAGGGTGTGACGCCGAAGCCCGCCGCGCAAGCGGAGACGCCGGAGCCTGCGCCGAGTTCGTGGGAGAGTTTCCTGCTGGCGGCGACGAAGCTGATCAACCAGCAGGGTTATCGCGGCGCGTCGGTGGATGCGATTGCGCGGCAGCTCAACCGCACCAAGGGCTCGTTCTATCATCACATCGAAGGCAAGGGCGACCTGCTGGTCGCTTGCTTCAATCGCAGCCTTGGCTTGCTGACAGAGGCGCAGCGCACGGCCATAGCCGCGAATGCGAAAGGCCTCGACCAGGCCTATGCCGCAACGCTTGCGCTGGTGCGGCGACAGCAGACGGCGGCAGGCCCCCTGCTGCGCTCGTCGGCGCTGATGTCGGTGGAGGCGGGCAAACGCGACATGATGCTGGAGGAACTGGCGCAGGTGGTGACCCGCTTCAGCGCCATGACCACGGACGGCATGATCGACGGCTCGTGCCGGCCGTGCGATGCACGGGTGGCTGGCGAGATGATCATGGTCGCGGTGAATTCCGCCGGCCAGCTCGGCAACTGGGCCAAGGACATCACGCCGGACATGGCGGTCGACTACTATGTGCGGCCGATGTTCCTCGGGCTGTTCGCGTAAGCGGCGCTCAGGTCGTGTGCTGTTCCTGCAGCCAGCGCGTCATCACGCCGCCGTCCACGCATTGCTGCCACGCCTGCTCGGGCGTTTCGGCGTAGGTGAAGAGCGTCTCATCGACCTTGCCGATGACGCCATGCTTTACCAGGGCGTCGAAATTGATGACTTCTTCCCAGAACTTCCGGTCGTAAAGCACAATCGGGATCGGCGGCGACTTGCCCGTCTGGCGCAGCGCCAGGAGTTCGAACAGTTCGTCGAACGTGCCGAGGCCGCCGGGGAATACAACAAGCGCGTTTGCGCGCATGGCGAAGTGCATCTTGCGCATCGCGAAATAGTGGAAGCGGAAGGTGAGGTCCGGCGTGGAGTAGGCGTTCGGCTCCTGCTCCATCGGCAGGGTGATGTTGTAGCCGATCGACGGCGCGCCGGCGTCATGCGCGCCACGGTTGGCGGCTTCCATGATGCCCGGCCCGCCGCCGGTGGCGATGACGTTGTCGCGCGGGCTGCGCTCGCTCAGCAGGGCGCCGCCCTCCAGCGAGGCAATGCGTCCGAACTCCCGCGCGGCGTTGTACCAGCGCTGATGGGCGGGCGTGCCGGTTGGCGAAAAGCGCGCGGAGCCGAACACGACGATGGTGGAGCGTACGCCCCAGCGGTCCAGCGCCTCCTCGACCTTGGCGTATTCCAGCATGAAGCGCACGCCGCGCATCGAATCGCTGAGCAGCCAGTCCTGGTCCATCGCCGCGAGACGGTAGGATGGCGACAGCATGTTGGCCTTGTTCGCTCCCTTGCCGCCCGCGAGTTGCGGGATGTCGGCGGCGGTGAGCGTGCCGGCGATATGGTGGGGCTTGCCCGCTGGCTTTCGGGCGGCGGGTTTCTTGGTGGTCTTGCGGGCCATGGGCGTCTCTTTTCAGGGGCCGCCTGTTTAGCCAAGACTGGTA
>JAVBYB010000568.1 GCA_030824255.1 bacterium | reverse complement strand
CAGCCGCACCGCCTGCTCCGCGTTCAGCCCGGACGCATCGAGCACTTTTTGCGGTACGCAGGACGCCTGCTTCACCAGCTCGCGCCCCCTGGCGGTCAGCGTCACGCGCACCTGCCGTTCGTCCTCCGCGTCGCGCGCCCGCTTCACCAGGCCTGCCGCTTCCAGCCGCTTGATCAGCGGTGTCAGCGTGTTGGATTCAAGAAACAGCAGATCGCCGAGCTCCCCCACGCCCTGCCCGTCCTTCTCCCACAGCGCCATCATCACAAGGTACTGCGGATAGGTCAGCCCCATCTCCTCGAGCATCGGCTTGTAGAGCCGGTTGAAGGCCAGGCCGGCCGAATAGACAGCAAAGCAGAGAGACTGGTCCAGCAGCGGCTGGATGCCCGCAGCACCAGCGGAATCGCGTTTCTTGGTCATGCCATCAAAATAAATCGCGCGCGATTAAATCGCAAGGGGTTGACGCCCCGCGGCTGGGAGCCATATTCAATCGCACACGATCAAATCGCCAACGATTTATAGCTCGCCAGAAGGAACGTCCTATGAGCACCAGCGCCGTCAAAGTCCTCTACACCACCACCGCCACCGCTACCGGCGGCCGCGATGGCTCCGCCCGCACGAATGACGGCACATTCGAGGTCGCGCTCGGCCTGCCGAAGGAACTGGGCGGCGCCGGCAAGGGCAACAACCCGGAACAACTCTTCGCGGCAGGTTACGCCGCCTGCTTCATCGGCGCGCTGAAGGCCGCCTCCGCCGGCGGCAAGCATGCCAAAGTCCCCGCCGACGCCTCCGTTTCAGCCACGGTCGGAATCGGCCCGCGTGAGCCCAAGGGCTTCGGTCTCACTGTGAAGCTGGATGTCTCGCTTCCGGGCTTGGACCGCGCCGCCGCAGAGGCCCTCGTCGCCGAAGCGCACGAGATTTGCCCCTACTCCAACGCCACACGCAACAACATCGACGTGGCGCTGAACGTCGTCTGATCGGATGCCGTGAGCCCAGCCGCAACTGGCCGGGCTCACGCGCCGATCATTGCGCCTTCTTCTCTTGCCCCAGCCCGACCACGGAACCGCTGGCCAGCACATGGCCTTTCAGCGGCTCGATCAGCTCGGCATAGCTCTTCGGCGCGAAGTCCGCCGGCAGCACCGTGTCCAGCGCCAGAACCTGCATGTGATAGCGGTGCTTCGGCCCCGGCGGCGTGCGTGGGCCGAGATAGGGCTGCGCCGCCCCCTTGTAGTTCGGCCCGTAGATCGCCTCAGCAGGCTTCTCTTCAGGCTTCATGCCCGCCGGCAGCGACGTGACGTTCGCCGGAACGTTCACCACAGACCAGTGCAGGATCGGCGAGCCCCGCGCCACGAAATCCGTGTCCTGCATGATGATCGCATAGCTCTTGGTGCCCGCCGGCCCTGCGCTCCAGGTCAGGCCGGGAAACTCGTTGCCCTCGTACTGCGTGTACTTGAACGCGATATCCTCGCCATGCTTCCAGCCCGCCGTCGTCACGTCGAGCTTGGCGCCGCCCTTGGCTGGCAGGGTCGCCAACGCCATCAGGTCCTTGCCCGCTTCCACTTCGGGCGGCGGCGGCGCGCCTTGCGCCAGCGCGGGCCCCGCCAGCATTGCCGCGCAGGCCATCGTCACGAAAAGCTTCCTCATCGCGTTACTCCCTTTGGTTTCTTGTTGTCGTCGTTCGTCCGGTTTCAGGTCTTCGGCACGATCTTCAGCAGACGGCCATTGGGCCCGTCTGTCAGAAGATAGATCGCGCCGTCCGGTCCGACATTGATGTCGCGGAAGCGTTCATTGCGATCGGAGAACTTGAAGCGCTCCTCGCCCGTCACCTTCTCGCCGTCCACCGTCAGACGCGCCACGAAGCTCGAGTTGAGGCCGGCGGCGAATACATTGCCCTTCCATTTCGGGAACAGGTCGCCGTTGTAATAGGCCAGCCCTCCCGGTGCGATCACCGGGTCCCAGTAGTAGAGCGGCTGCTCCATGCCAGCCTTCGCCGCGCCTTCGCCGATCTTCGTGTGAGCGCCGCCATACTCCACGCCATAGGTGATGGTCGGCCAGCCATAATCCTTGCCCTTGCGCGCGATGTTGATCTCGTCGCCGCCCTGCGGACCATGCTCCAGCTCCCACAGTTCGCCTGTTGTGGGATGCAGGAACGCGCCCTGCACATTGCGATGGCCGTAGGACCAGATTTCCGGCAGCGCGTTGCTTTTCTGGCTGACAAACGGGTTGTCCTTCGGGATCGAGCCGTCCGTGTTGATCCGCACGATCTTGCCCAGCCCGCTCTGCAGGTCCTGGCTCTGCATGCGACCCGGACGCACCGAGCGCTCGCCCAGCGTCACGAACAGCGTGCCGTCCTTCGCAAATACCAGGCGCGATCCGAAATGCAGGTTGGACTGCAGGGCCGGCGTCTGACGCCAGATGACCTGCACCTTCTCGATCCGCGGTTGCGCGCCATCGACCAGGACGCCTTTCGCAACTGCGGTGTTGTTGGCGCCGTCGCTCTTGGGCTCGGCATAGCTCCAGTAGATCGTCTTGTTGGTCGCGAAGTTCGGATCGAGCGCGACATCCAGCAGGCCGCCCTGCCCGAGTGCGACCACCGCCGGCACGCCATCCTTGATCGGCGGCGACAGCTTGCCCGCCGCATCCGCGATGCGGAACTGACCGGCGAGCCGCTCTGTAATCAGATACTTGCCGCCAGGAAGAAATTCCACCGCCCAAGGACTCGCAAGACCCGAGGCCACGACTTCCTTCACCTCATACCGGGTGTCGGTCGTGAGCGCAGGCGCACGCGTCTGTCCGGCAAAGGCAGGCTTGTGCCCCGCCTTGTTGCCGTCACGCGTCTCCGCCGGCGGTTGCGCCACGGCCGCGACGCTCGCGCCAACGGCGACCACTGCAGCAGATACAAGAGCGGCAAGGCGAATGCGCATGTGTACAGTTTCTCCAGAAGCCCCGCGGGTCGGCCCGCCAATGTCTACCCACTACCTAGTGCCTTTTGCCGTTGCATACAGCTGCTGGCTGCATCACGCACCCGCGAGCCTCCTGTCGCAACGGCAATGTCACCGTTATATTTATGCAAGTATAGCGCATGCGCGCCCTTGGCAGTCAACGCATCGCGAGCGCCACCTGCAGCTGCTGGCTTGTTCCCGCGTTCGACCTATCTGAAGGTCCGCAGACACAAACCAGCCCAGCGGCAAACGCTCAGGATCGAATGAATGTTGATTGATGGCACACCCGGTCCGGATTCCATCCCCGGCGCGGACGAGAATGACACGATCAACGGCCTCGGCGGCAATGACCGTCTCGGCGGCGGCAATGGCGCGGACACGCTCAATGGCGGCGAAGGCGACGACCTGCTCCTTGATGGCATCACCGTCTTCAATCCCGATGGCACGGTTTCACACACGCACGACCGGCACGGCGACACCCTGAACGGCGGCAATGGCAATGACCGCATCATCGCCTACATCGGCGACAGCATTCATGGCGGCGCTGGTTTCGACCGCCTTACGCTCGGCCTCGCCTCTCCCACCGGACTGATCTTCGACATGCGCATCGTCGAGGCCGGCGGCACGATCTTCGTGCCCGGCATCACGCCCGGCGCCGGCGACAGCTATACGCTTACGGCCAATGGCGCGCAGATTTCCGGTATCGAACAGCTCGAATTCCTCGCCATGACCGAAGGCGACGACATCGTCTATGGCACGACCACCAACGACTCGATCTCGGGCGGCGCGGGCGACGACAACCTGCACGGCATGGGCGGCGACGACGTGCTTGACGGCTCCACCGGCACCAACACGCTCGATGGCGGCGGTGGCAACGACATCCTCGGCAGCACCTCCGCAGGCCTGCAATACATGTATGGCGGCGCCGGCGACGATCAGGGAACGATGAACGTCCCCGGCAGCAGTTTCGACGGCGGCGCAGGCTTTGATCGCGTCACCGTCAACACCACGACATCGGGCTCATATGACTTCCGGGATCTCGCCAACAACGGCAGCGTCTATCTGCTGCCGGACTTCAACACGATCAGCAATGTCGAGCAGCTCGCCATCAACATCGCCACCGGCAATGTCGACTTCCTCGGCTCGGCCATCAACGAACACATCACCACCCTGACCGGCAGCCTCAACGCGCATGGCGGCGGCGGCGACGACATTCTCTCCGGCAGCGCCATCAACGCCCTGACGGACGTGCTGTCGGGCAATGTCGGCAATGACGTGCTTTACGGCTTCGGCGGAAATGACTGGCTTGTCGGCGGCGGCGGCGATGACGTCCTCGAAGGCGGCGCCGGCACGAACATGCTGATCGGTGGCGACGGCCTCGACCTCGCCTCCTACTCCCTGCAGTCCGCGAGCCTCTGGATCAACCTTTCCGCCGGGGTCTACTCGGCGGCGGGTGTATGGGACGTGTTCGATGCTTCGCTCGAGGGCGTGGTCGGCGGTTCAGGCAACGACTCGATTTTCGGCAATACGGCGAACAACACGCTGCGCGGCGGCGATGGGCGGGACGCCCTGATCGGCAATGGCGGCAATGATCGTCTCGAGGGCGGCCTCGGTGACGACTGGCTCGTCGGAGGCGATGGCGATGATCGTCTCGTCGGCGGCGCGGGCGTGGATGTCCTGACCGGCGGCGCCGGCGCCGACACGTTCGATCTCGGCGCCACTGCCGGTTGGGATGTCGCCTTCGATTTCAACACCGCGCAGGATCGCGTCTCGCTTGGCGGCCACACCTGGTCCGGCTTCTTCACCATCGACGCCGATAACGATGGCCAGACCGACGACACGCTGCTCGGCTATGCCGGCGGCAACTTCGTCGCTCTCAACGTTGCGGGCCTTACACTCGCGCAATGGAATGCGCTGGTCGTTGCGCCCGCGAGCGCCGTGGCGGGCGAGAAAACGATGGCGGATGATCCGCTGGCCGCCTTCGCAGACGACTGGCAGCCCGACGCCCCGCCGCTCTCGAAATCCTTCAACGACACGCGCGCGCTGGACACGGATCTGCCGGCTATCGCGCAGGACGAGCCGTCCGGCTGGGGTATGTTCGGATAGCCGCAGCAGAAGCCTCGAAGAAACAGGGGGCGCTTCGGGCCGCGCCCGACCAATCTGCCTTTCCTCTACGGATAGCCTCCTCTAGACTGCGCACGCGCAGAGGGGGCGACGATGCCGACAGTCAGCTACGGCTTTTACGCGCAGACCGGCATCCTGCCTTACACGGCGGAAAACGCTGCAGTCTGGACATCCACCGACACGGCCGCGACGCCGGACGGCGGCATGGTTATCGTTTATTCCGCGGCAGCAACAGACACGCCGGGCGCGAAGCCTAACGTATATCTCCAGAAGATCGACAAGGATGGCGCGCTGGTAGGCGAACCTGTCCTCATCGCAACAGCCCCGAACGCTTATGGCGCGCCTGCTCCCGCAGTTGCGGTGACGGCCGATGGACGGATCGGCGTCGTCTGGGAAACCTTCACCGATACGGAGGCCACCCTGAACCTGCAGGTTCTCAATGCAGACCTTACGCTGCACGGGCCTCCGCATCCCGTCCCGTTCCCCGTCGTGATTGCCAAGCCGACAAATACGGTGACGCCGGAAATCATCGCGACCCAGTCGGGCGATTTCGACATCATCCTGGTCATCGGCGACCAGCCGGGCATGGGCACAGGCCCGACGCTGCATCGTGTCCGCATGGATGCCGACACCGGAGAGCAGCTGGCCTACGAGGCGTGGAACGGGCTCACTTTTTCACAGCATGGCTCGACCATCGCGACGCTGAATGATGGCCGCTTCGTCATCGCCGCCACCAGCAATACCGGCTTCATGCGCAGCGAGATTCACTCCTTCGCCCCGCCCGCCGTGGTGGCGGATCTTCCGGCAGGACAGTCGGTCGAAGCTAACCCGCAGGTCATCGCGCTCCGCGATGGCGGCTATGCAATTGCCTGGCGCACCACGCGGTACGATCCGGTCCAGAATACGTCCGAATCCAACGACATCGCGTTTCGCATCTACAATCAGGACGGCAGCCCGCGCACCGGCATCATTCACGCCAATTCAGACGCCAGCGTGGGAACGCAGACGAACCCCGCG
>JAVBYB010000458.1 GCA_030824255.1 bacterium | reverse complement strand
GGCTGCGCTTCCGTATTTGCCGCCTTGCGCTGGCCGACGATGACGTCGTCGGTGACGGTGAGGGGCGCGCCGGAGAATTCGACAAGCGAACGTGCGCCCTTGGTGAAATCTTCGGATCCGCCTTCGAACGCCTTGCCGACCTCGGTGTAGCCCGAAGCGTTGGCGGCGACGCCAACCGCGCCAGAGGTGAGGGCGACCGCGCCGAGCGGAATCGCGACGACGCCGGAGGTTGCCTTGAGCCCGCTTTCGCCGACTGCGCCGACCGCAAGGACCACCTGCCTGGATGCGTCCGAGGCGTTCTGCGCGGAAGATTGGGCGTGGGCTGCGGGCGCTGCAACGGCAAGCGCCGCAGCTGTCAGAACCAGTTTCATGCGAGTCCCCTCTGCTTGGTTGACAGTGTCTAGATACCTTCGGAATGGGGCATCAGTGCGGCGGATTACGAGACCGTAAGGTCGGTTACGTGCACCAGGACGCTGAAAACGTTTGGGCGCCCTGCAATTTGATCGATCGACATCAAAAACGCGGCGCAGAATTTCTGCACCGCGTTTCTGTCTATGCGTCTTCAGGACGATTGCCGGGCTGACGCCAGGCGGTCCCGGATCAGGCCTTCGTGCCGAGCGGCAGTTTGGCGTAGGTTTTTCCCGTGGCCGCGAGCAGCGCGTTGGCGACGGCGGGGCCGATCGGGGGCACGCCCGGTTCGCCGACGCCCGAGGGCGGTTCGGTCGAGGGAACGATGTAGACTTCGACCTTCGGCATCTGGTTCATGCGCAGCACGTTGTAGTCGAAGAAGTTCGACTGGACCGGCGCGCCGTCCTTCAGCGTGACAGCTTCGCCGAGGATGGACGACAGGCCATAGCCGATGCCGCCTTCCATCTGCGAACGCACGATGTCGGGGTTGATGACGATGCCGCAATCGACCGCGCAGACGACGCGATCAACGTGGAACGTGCCGTCAGCGGCCACCGAGACTTCCGCC
Organism: bacterium; assembly: GCA_030824255.1. GTDB lineage: Bacteria > Pseudomonadota > Alphaproteobacteria > Caulobacterales > Hyphomonadaceae > UBA7672. The sequence goes on along the minus strand of JAVBYB010000458.1, from coordinate 5,242 downwards.
ACTTCCGCAACGTAGGACGAGAAGGAGTGGTGCACGGCAACGCCGCGGAATTTTCCGGCGGGCAGGGGCGTGTCCCAGCCGGCTTTTTCGGCGGCGAGGTTCAGGACGCCGAGCAGGCGCGGATGGCTGGCGAGGAGTTCGCGGCGATAGGCCACCGGATCCTTGCCGAGTTTTTTCGCGACGACGTCGAAGAAATGTTCCTTGGCGTAGGCCGTGTGGGTGTGGCCCACCGAGCGCCACCAGAGAACGCTGGTCGGCTGTTTCACCAGATGCACATCCACCGCGATGTTGGGGATCGCATAGGCAATGTCGAAGCCGCCTTCGATGGAGGAGGTGTCGACTGTTCCCGGCGGCAGGAAGGGCGTGCCTTCCATGATCGACTGGATCGCTGTGCGGTCGCCCCAGGCTTCGAGCTTGCCGCCGTTGAGGCGGGCGGTCATGCGGTGAACCGCCATCGGGCGATACTTGCCCGAACGGATGTCATCCTCGCGCGTCCACATCAGGCGAACAGGCGCCTTGCCGTTGACGGCCTTGGCGATCTGGGCGGCTTCGGACACCAGATCGGCATCCGGCGTGGCGCGGCGGCCGAACGAGCCGCCGGCCAGCATGGTGACGATGTTCACCTGCGCGGGCTGGAGGCCCAGCACTGCGGCGGCGGCCATCTGGTCGCCTGTCGGCATCTGCGAACCGGAGTGGATCGTGGCAGATTCACCGGGTTTGTATTCGACGACGCAGTTGAGCGGCTCCATCGGCGCGTGAGCGAGGAAGGGGAAGTCGAAGTCTGCGGTGACGACTTCGCCTGCGCCGCGCAGGGCGGCAGCCCCCTGGCCTTCCTTGCGGGCTTCGTGACCAGCCTTTGCAAGCTGGGCGCGATAGTCTGCGAAGATGGCGTCGCTGGAGCGGGTTTCAGCGGCTGAATCATCCCAGGTGATTTTCAGCGCATCGCGGCCCTTCTTCGCGGCCCAGAAGTCGGACGCGATGACGGCGACGCCGTTCGAGATCTGAACGACGTCCGTGACGCCCTTGATGGCTTTCGTGGCGGTGTCGTCGAAGCTGGCGACCTTGCCGCCGGCTTTCGGGCTGCGCTGGAGGAGGGCGACCAACGTGCCTTCGGGATTGTAGTCGAGGGCGTATTGCGCCTTGGCGTGCACCTTGTCCGCCGAGTCGAGGCGGCCATAGCCCGTCGCCGGATCACGCTCCTTGCCGATGAATTCGTAGGCGGAGGCGTCCTTGTAGGTGAGCGTCTTCGGATCGGGCGGCGTGATGGCGCCAGCGTCGGCGGCGAGTTCGCCATAGGTTGCGGACTTGTCGCCCGCCGTGGCCTTGCCTTTAACGAGCAGGACTTCGGACGCATCGACGCCGAATTTCTTGGCGGCGGCCTGGCGCAGCATTTCGCGGGCGGAGGCGCCGGCGGCGCGCAGCTGTTCCCACGAGGAGAAGATGGCGGTGGAGCCGCCCGTTCCCATCATGCCGCCAAAGGCGGGGTTGCCGTACTTGGCGTTATCGGCAGGCGAATGCTCGAAGCGCATCTGGCTCCAGTCGGCGTCGATTTCCTCGGCGACGATGGTGGTGAGGCCGGTCGAGACGCCCTGGCCGAATTCGATGTGGCGGATGTAGACGGTGATCGTGTTGTCGGCGCCGACGCGAACATAATCGCCCAGCGAGGTGAGCGTGGTCGGGCCTGTGGCGGCGGCCGTGGCGGTGCGGCTGTCGCAGCCGACGGCGAAACCGGCAGCGCCGATGCCGATGGCGGCGATGACGAAGCGACGCGAGGGGGAGAAGGTTGAGGTGTCAGCCATGTCGATTACCCCATGATCTCGGAGGCGCGGGCGACGGCGCCGCGGATCCGGTGGTAGGTGGCGCAACGGCAGATGTTGGAGTTCATCCCGTCGGTGATCTGCTGTTCGCTCGGCTTGGGCGTGGCGGTGAGCAGGGCGGTGGCGGCGAGCATCTGACCCGACTGGCACCAGCCGCACTGGACGACGTCCAGCTCGGTCCAGGCTTTCTGCACGGCCTGGCCGGCGGGCGTGTCGAGCCCTTCGATCGTGGTGATCGCCTTGCCTTCGAGCGTTGCGGCCGGCGTGATGCAGGCGCGTGTCGGCTGCCCATCGACCAGAACTGTGCACGCGCCGCAGGCAGCAACGCCGCAGCCGAACTTCGTGCCGGTCATCTTGAGATCTTCACGCAGGTACCAGAGGAGGGGACGATCCTCCTCGCCCGCATACTCGTGGTCTTTGCCGTTGATGGTCAGCTTCATGGCAACCCTCCGCCGTCAGCTATGGATGGGATATCGCGGCGCTTTTTGCGCCGTCATGTCTTTATGCAATGTGAGCGTTCGCTCACGTGTTGTGAAGTAGCGTGACGCAACAGACCACGGATGTGGCCCGAAAGCGATATTCGCAGGAAACTACAACGTCTCGGTCGTGCTCAGTGCGTGGGAGGCGGGTTGCCTGCCTTCTTGTCGCGACGCTTTCGCGACATGAGGTTCAGGAACTCCACGAAAGCAGAGAACGCCATCGCCGCGTAGATGTAGCCCTTGGGAACGTGGATGCCGAAGCCATCCGCGATCAGGACCATGCCGATCATCAGGAGGAAGCCCAGCGCCAGCATGACGACCGTGGGGTTGTCATTGATGAACTTGGCGAGCGGGCCGGAGGCCAGCAGCATCACCGTCACCGCCGAGATAACCGCGATGAACATGATCACCAGGTGATCGGTCATGCCGACGGCGGTCAGGATCGAGTCGATCGAGAACACCAGGTCGAGCAGGATGATCTGGAAGATGGCGGCGCCGAAATTCATGGCGGCGCGGCCCGCGATGGGAGCCTCCTGCTTCGCGTCTGTGTGCGGATCCATCGTGTGGTGGATTTCCTGCGTGGCCTTCCAGACAAGGAAAAGGCCGCCCGCGATCAGGATAAGATCGCGCCAGGAGAAGGAGGTCTCGAAGGTGGGCTCGCCATGTTCGCCCGGCGGGCCGACGAAGCCCAGGTCAATCACGGGCTGAACCAAGCCGACGATCCAGGTGATCGTGAACAGCAGCAGCAGGCGCATGACCAGCGCCAGGCCGATGCCGATATTGCGGGCCTTCGCGCGCTGTTCCGGCGGGAGCTTGTTGGTCAGGATCGAGATGAAGATGAGGTTGTCGATCCCGAGAACGATCTCCATCACGACCAGAGAGACCAGCGCCGCCCACGCGGCCGGATCATTCAGCAGCGGCGTAAAGTCGAGATCCATGTCGGATAAAGCTCCCAGGTTTCGCCGTTATCTAGGGCGATTGCGGCCGCGCGTTAAGTGGAATCCGTCGCGTAAGCGGTGTTACGCAAGGCGAAGGCGCATGATGAATTCGTCATCCTGCGTGTCGCCGACCTTGAACTTGTAGCCGCCAACCTTCTCGAAGCCCCGGCTTTCGTAGAGCGCAATGGCCCGGTCGTTTGATTCCCAGACGCCCAGGAAGAGGTTCCTCGCGCCTCTCTGCCGGGCGCGTTCGATGGCCCAGGCGAGCAGGATGCGGCCAACGCCGACGCCTTGGCCAGCCTGGTAGACATAGACGCGGTGCAGCTCCAGCGCCGGCTCGGGCCCGATATCAATCGGCAGTTTGCACGGCCCGATCTTGCAATAGGCGACCATCTTCTTGCCGGAGTAGGCGATGCGCACCTCGACCTCGGGGTCGGAGAGGTCCGCCTCCATCTTCGAGAGCGAATAAGTCTCGTCGAGAAACTGTCGCAGGTCGCCGGGCGGATACAGATCGCCAAAGGTCTCGGCAAAGGTCTCGCGGCCGATCTCCGCGAGGCCGGCAGCGTCCTTCAACTGGGCGTCGCGAAAAGTCAGATCGCGGTTCACGATCACTCCAGCAAATCAGGTCTGTATGGGTCCCGCGCGTTCTAACCTGCTGTTTCCGCACGGCAAGAGTAGACAAACTCACGGACCGCGTCCCCGAGCAACACCAATTTCGCCAGCGACCAGTCCCCGTGCCGGTCAAACGTGCTCATTGGCTGGATCAGACGGTCGGCAAGCGCCTTCCGTGGCGCGATCCACGCCGTGACCAGCGCGCCGGCTGCGGCCTTGTCGAGATCGCCCGGTCTTGCCTTGGCCGATTGCGCATGACGGATGGCGGCGACAGCCAGTTCGCTCTGTTGTCGGGGCAAGTCGTCCGCGACGCGCTGGACCGCCAACCTGTCCCAATTGTCGCGTGGCTGCAGGTCACGCGCTGCGGCGCGCAGCCGGTCGAGGCCGAGCTGTTCGCCCACCTGATGCTGCATGAACAGGGCGGCCTTGAGCGGCCATTTGGTCTGTTCGGCGATCTCCACGGTTTCCCGCGCAGAGGCCAGGGCGCGGATGAGGGCGACCTCGTGCGCGACGTCGGCGGGGGCGCCGGCCGCGCGATAGGTCTCCTCGCGCGCTTTCACCCGGCCCAGCACCAGAGACGAGAGCGCCGTTGGCAGCAGGGCTTTCACCTCGGCGATTGCATCGTGGTAACGTTCCACCGCGCGGGTGATCGAGCCGGAACGGACGAGGTCCGCATCCGAGGCAAAGCTGCCGGCGAGCAGGCGGAGGTTCGCGGCGGTCTCAGACAGCATGATGGTCTGGGCCGCTGCCGGCGTCTTGCCGTCCAGCGCGTGGATCCGGTCGACCAGGTCGTCGATGTGGAAGGCCGAATAGGCTGCCTCGAACGCCTGGGTCACGAGTCCGGCATCAAGGCCTTCTGCATCGCGTTTCTGGATCGCGAAGGTCGGCCCGGTGAGGTTGACGATACGGTTGGCCAGCACGGTTGCGATAATCTCGCGGCGCAGGCGATGATGCTTGCGGGCCTCGCCATAGACGGCCAGCTCGTCCGGGAAGTAATCGACCAGCAGTGTCTCGAACGCCGGATCGTCCGGCGCCTTGGAGGCGATGAGCGAGGCAAACAGGTCGAGCTTGGCATACGCCATGACGACCGCCAGTTCAGGCCGGGTCAGGCCGAGCTGCTGGTCGCGCAGCTTGCGGAACGCTTCGGTGGACGGAAGCCCTTCCACCACGCGGTCCAGCTTGCCTTGCGCCTGGAGCGACTCGATGAAGCTCTCATGGCTGTCGAGATCGGCCGCCGCCGTCGACTGCATGACGCTCAGCGCGCCGGTCTGGTCGTAGTTGTTGCGCAGGACAAGATGGCCCACCTCGTCCGTCATGCGGGCGAGCAGGGCGTTGCGGTCTTCGGATTTCAGGGCCTTCTGGTTGATCGCCTCGGCCGTGAGGATCTTGATGTTCA
>JAVBYB010000547.1 GCA_030824255.1 bacterium | reverse complement strand
ACTGGCCGGCGACCTTGTGAGCGGAGGCAAGGCCGAGATAGCGCGACAGCATGTTCACAGCCGGATCGATGACGGCGAGCGTCGGCGATCCGATCTCGCGGCAGCGTTCCTCCAGCCGGTTGCGCAGGGTTTCGTCGGTGATGGTGTAGAGGACGACGCCGGGAGCGCCTTCGATTTCCTTCAGCACGCGCTCGAGCTGTTTCGGGCTGCGCACCAGATAGTAGTTGTGTTCGAGCGGGGCGACGTTGTCGAACTGTGCACAGGCTGCGCGCATGACCGCGTTGAGGGTCTCGCCGGTCGAATCCGACACAAGATGCACGTTGAAATAGGTCTCGTAGGTCATTCGCGCGCGAGGCTTCCCCTGCCCGTCATGTGAGGCACTTACCCAATAGCTCTGGGGAGTAAATGTGGACAACCCAGGCGCCGGATTCGGCACACGGTTGAGTCACACGCTTATCGACAGGTGGAAAGACTGGAGAAGACTCTTCGATTCGGCCCCCATGAGTCACGTGCCGGGGACTCGACTCTCGTTAAGCACTTGTTAACCAAGGTCTTAATGAAACGTTAACGGCTGAATCGGAGTCGGAACGTTAGGTGATTCACGGTTAGTGGATGTGTGGACGAATTGGGGATGCCGATTTGCCCCAACTTATGAACTGACTAAACACCATCAGAATCTATCTAGAATCTAAGATTCAAGAATCCTCTTTCTCTCTTACCCGCCGGTGCTGTGTGAACGGAAAACCGCTGCTACGAGTCCTGAACGGTGAACGTATCGATCCAGTCCCTGTCTGGATGATGCGTCAGGCAGGACGGCATCTTCCCGAGTATCTCGCGACACGCTCCAAGGCGAAGAACTTCCTCGATTTCTGCTATCGACCCGAACTGGCATCGGAAGCGACGCTGCAGCCGGTCAGACGCTATGGAATGGATGGAGCGATCCTGTTCGCTGACATCCTGCTCATCCTCGACGCCATGGGGCGCAATGTTCGCTTCCTGGAAGGCGAAGGCCCAAGGGTAGATCCGGCTACGAAAGCCAGCGACCTGGCGAACGTTTCGATGGAGAAAGTCCTCGCGCACCTGTCGCCCGTCGGTGAGACGGTCGAGCGGGTGAAGGCGGGGCTGGACCCTTCCGTGACGCTGATCGGGTTTGCCGGATCGCCATGGACGGTGGGCGTTTATGCCATTGAGGGCCGTGGCGGCACCGACAAGGCCGATAGCCGCGTGTTCGGCTACCAGCACCCCCAGGAACTCGACGGGATGCTGGAGCAGCTCGTGGAGGCTAGCGCGCACTATCTGAAAATGCAGGCGGACGCCGGAGCGGACGCGCTGATGCTGTTCGAGAGCTGGGCCGAGGGCCTGCCGGAAGATGCTTTCGAGCGCTGGGTGATCGGACCGACGGCGAAGCTCGTACAACGGCTGCGTGCCCTGGGCGTGACACAGCCGATTATCGGCTTTCCGCGCGGGGCTGGAACGCTGGTGGTGGATTATGCGGAGCGGACGGGCGTGAACGCTGTGGGGCTGGATACGGCCATTCCGCTGAGGCGGATGGACAAGCTGCTGCCCAAGGGCATGCCGGTGCAGGGCAATCTCGATCCCATGCGCCTGGTCGCGGGCGGAGCGGACATGGAAAACCGCGTGCGGGAGATTGTGGGCGCGCTGAAAGGCCGGCCGCACATCTTCAATCTGGGCCATGGCGTGACGCCGGAAGTGCCGATTCCGCATGTGGAAGCGGTGATCAAGACGCTGCGGAGCATCACTTGAGCAGCCAGAATCTGGGCGGCCAGAAGATCGCCGTTGTGCTGTTCAATCTCGGCGGGCCGGATGGGCCTGACGATGTGCAGCCCTTTCTGCAAAACCTGTTCAGCGACAAGGCGATCATTCGCTCGCCCCTGCCTGTGCGTTTCCTGGTGTCGCGGCTGATTTCCAAGACGCGGGCGCCGAGTGCGCGGGAGAATTACGCGCGGATGGGCGGGGGCTCTCCCCTGCTGCCCGAGACGCGGAAGCAGGCGGCGGCGCTGGATGCGGAACTGACGAAGCGCGGGCGTGTCGTGAAGAGCTTCATCGCGATGCGATACTGGAAGCCCTATGCGGCGGAGGTCGTGCGCGAGGTAAAGGCGTGGGGGCCGGACAAGGTGATCCTGCTGCCGCTCTATCCGCAGTTTTCGTCGACCACGACAGCCTCCTCCCTGAAATCCTGGAAGGAAGCGGGCGGCCCCGAGGGCGTGACGGTGTGCTGCTATCCCGATGGGGACAAGTTCATCGCGGCGCATGCCCGCAAGCTGATCGAGACATGGGAAGCGGCGGGTAAACCGGCGAATGTGCGCTGCCTGCTGTCGGCGCACGGACTGCCGGAAATGGTGGTGAAGGCGGGCGATCCCTACCAGTGGCAGGTGGAGCTGACAGCCTCCAAGCTCAAGCCGCTTTTGCCGGCGGAGTGGGAGGTGGAGGTCTGCTACCAGTCGCGCGTCGGTCCGCTGAAATGGATCGGGCCGCCGACGGACGCCTGCATCGAGAAAGCCGCGAAAGAGGGCAAGGCGATCCTGCTGTCGCCGGTCGCCTTCGTGTCCGAGCATATCGAGACGCTGGTCGAGCTCGACATCGAATACCGCCATCTCGCGGATCAGCATGGCGCCAAGGTCTATCTGCGCGCGCCGGCGCTGGGCGTGGATGCGGGCTTCGTCGAAACGCTGGCTGACCTTGTGGAAGACGCGGTTGGCGAGACGGCAAAGCTGCGCTCCTCCTGCGGGGGGCGGATCTGCCCGGCGAACTGGAAGGACTGTCCGAACCACCGGACTGCCGCTAACAAGGCGGCCTGACGCCTCGCAGAAGGCGACACGAGGGGCCGGCAATGTTCGAATGGTTCAGGGCGATCCACATCATCGCGATCATCGCGTGGATGGCGGGGTTGCTGATCTATCCGCGCCTGCTGGTCTACCGGCTTGAAGCACAGGGCGATGAGCGGTTCGAGGCGGCCATGGACAAGGCCGCCGGTGCTGCGCGGAAAATCATCCTGACGCCGACCATGATACTCGCCTGGCTGATGGGACTGGCCATGGTTGGGGACAATTGGGAATATTATATCACGCAAGTCTGGTTCTGGGGCAAAATCTTGCTGGTCGTAGCCCTCTCAGGCTTTCACGGCTATCTGGTCGGACTCGGTAAGAAGGTGGCGGCGGGACAGCGCCCGATCGAGCCCAAGAAGCTGCGTATGATCAACGAGATCCCGATGGTTATCGCGATTTTCGTTGTGATTCTGGCGGTTATCGAGCCTTTCAAATAGGCCGCCTGCCCCCTATCTGACCTCCCGATACGGCCATCCGCCCTTGACGCTTCAGGCGTTTGGCGGTCTAAACGCCCCGTCGGCCGTCCGGTCGGCGATCCTTTCCCCATTGTCCAGCAGCCCACTTCGCCTTTGCGCGCGGACTCCCGGACAAAACCACCCTTGGACATGCGCAGACTCCATGACTGATGACGTGAGCGAAGAGCACGAGCGCGTGCTTCTCAACGACCTCAAGAAGAAAACGCCGGCCGAATTGCTGGCCATGGCCGAAGAGCTCGAGGTCGAGGGCGCTTCCCTGCTGTCCAAGCAGGAACTGATGTTCGGCGTGCTCAAGGAACTGGCCGAGCGCGATGTCGAAATCATCGGCGTCGGCGTGGTCGAGGTGCTGCCGGATGGTTTCGGCTTCCTGCGCTCGCCGCAATCCAACTATCTCGCCGGTCCGGACGACATTTACGTCCAGCCGCAGATGATCCGGAAGATGGGCCTGCGCACCGGCGACACGGTGGAAGGCACGATCCGCGGCCCCCGCGATGGCGAGCGCTACTTCGCGCTGGTTCGCGTCTCGACCGTCAACTTCGAGGACCCGGAACGCGCGCGCCACAAGGTGCCGTTCGACAACCTCACCCCGCTTTATCCGGACGAGCGCCTCCACATGGAGCCGCAGGATCCGACGAAAAAAGATCGCTCGGGCCGCGTGATCGACATCGTTTCGCCGATCGGCAAGGGCCAGCGCGCGCTGATCGTTGCGCCGCCCAGAACCGGCAAAACCGTGCTGCTGCAGAACATCGCGCAGTCGGTCGCTGAAAATCACCCGGAATGCTATCTCATCGTGCTGCTGATCGACGAGCGTCCCGAGGAAGTCACCGACATGCAGCGCTCCGTGCGCGGCGAGGTCATCTCCTCCACCTTCGACGAGCCTGCGACGCGCCACGTGGCTGTTGCAGAAATGGTGATCGAGAAGGCAAAGCGCCTCGCCGAACATGGCCGCGATGTCGTGATCCTGCTCGACTCCATCACGCGCCTCGGCCGCGCCTACAACACCGTTGTTCCCTCCTCCGGCAAAGTGCTCACCGGCGGTGTCGACGCCAACGCCCTGCAGAAGCCGAAGCGCTTCTTCGGCGCGGCGCGTAACCTGGAAGAAGGCGGCTCGCTGACCATCATCGCGACGGCGCTTATCGAAACCGGCTCGCGCATGGACGAGGTCATCTTCGAGGAATTCAAGGGTACGGGTAACTCCGAGATCATCCTTGACCGGAAGGTTTCCGACAAACGCATCTTCCCGGCGATCGACATCCTCAAGTCGGGCACGCGGAAAGAGGAGCTACTTACCGACGCCAAGGAACTGCAGAAGATCTACGTCCTCCGCCGCATCCTCAACCCGATGGGCGCGCAGGATGCGATCGAGTTCCTGCTCGACAAGATCAAGCAGACCAAGACGAACGGCGAATTCTTCGCGGCGATGAACAACTAGGGGCGCGATTCTGCGCGAAGCGGGGCGGGGCCGGCGTGAGCGATCCCAAGGTGCGAATTCGCCTTGAGAACCTAAATGCAGGATGGGTGGACCTGATCTTTGAGGTCGGCGATCTCACCTATTCAATGCTCGGCGTGTCCTATGTTCGCAATGCGCTGCCTGACTTGCTGAGTTCAGGCTTTGGCGCGCTGCGCGGTCAACCGCAAATCATTGTCCGCTTCCTCTGGGAGCCCGGAATGTGGAGACTGGCCGTCTCGCACGACGGGGCGGAATCGAAGCGGGTGAAAATCCAGATTCACGAGTTCTCCGATTGGCCAAATAGTGACCCGACGCCCATGCCAAAGCCTGTATTCGAAGCGGAGTGCGAAGTTGCCGCTTACGCTCGAGCGGTGAGAAACGCTTTTGCCGTATGGAAAAACCAAGCAGCTGATTTCGAAGCGCGATGGTGTGGTCCCTTCCCTCGTGGCGAATTCGATACCCTCGACGCTGCTCTGAAATGACAGAACCCCGCCTTCCTTTCGGGAGACGGGGTTCTGATTTTGTGTCTTCGCCTCGCTGGCCCGCCTAGGCCATCACCATTCCGCGCCGCACGATTCGCGGCCGCGCCGCCGGTTCGTCATTCGTCTTGCGGGGAGCTTCCCGCGGTTGGGGCGCCGCCACGCCCAGCCTGTGTCTCAATTCTTCGATCGACCATCCTCGCCTCTTGCCTGTGTTTGCTTCGCTCGCTTCCGGCCGCCACTCCGGTCCACGCTCCTGCTCGTTCATTCGCACTCCTTACTCGCTCCCGACGGACACAAGAATGCGCGACGGTGCTTACTCAACTCCGAACGCGAGAAGATTCTGCGGAAATTCTCGACGACGTGATTTCGATGAGGAAAGTCCTGCAGCGCAGGGACGCTAGCGCTTTTGGCGTGTGTGTGTGCTAGACGTTTCGGATGCCGATCAGTCGTCACTTCGTATCAGAGATCTATCGCGAGAGCATCGGAGACGCCGAGCTCAACGCTGACCTGCTCGACGCTGCAAAGATGCTGGCGAAGGAAGACAAGGCGGGACGCGCCTGGTGTCGTGAGCATGGGTATCAGGGGTACACGTCCTATTCCTCGCTGGACGACCTTCCGCAGCGCGCGACCTGCTTCGACCAGCTTGTCCGTGTACTGAAGACCCATGCGGAGACGTTCGCTGCACACTTGCAGATGGACCTGCGGGGCAAGCGGCTGAAGCTCGACAATATCTGGGTGAATGTCCTGGAGCCGGGCGGGTCGCACACCGGCCATATCCATCCGCACTGCGTTCTCTCGGGGACGTACTATGTGAAAGTGCCCGATGGGGCCTCGTCGCTGAAGTTCGAGGACCCGCGCCTCGCGATGATGATGGCGGCGCCTGCCCCGCGCGAAGAGGCCGACGACGAGCATCGTCGGTTCATCTACGTCGCGCCGCAGGCGGGCGACCTCCTGATGTGGGAAAGCTGGCTGCGCCACGAGGTGACGGTCAATCGCGCGGCGACGTCGCGGGTGAGCGTGAG
>JAVBYB010000390.1 GCA_030824255.1 bacterium | reverse complement strand
AGACCTGCGCGCCACGCCAATGGTGAATGGCGCTTAACCAAGCGCACGCCTCGCTTTATGGGAGAATTGACGTAACGGCCTTACTGCTGGCGCGGGAGCTTTCGGCCCCATATTTGCTGACCTACGGTCAGAGATGCATACAGGAGCGGCCGGATGCCCATTGCCGACAGCGTTCAGCTCAAAGGCAAGGTGACGATCTTTCACCCGAACCTCGTGAACCTTTACGGGTGCGAGGTGGGCGATGGCTCGCGCATTGGCGCTTTCGTGGAAATCCAGAAGGGCGCTGTAATCGGCGAACGCTGCAAGATTTCCTCGCACAGCTTCATCTGCGAGGGCGTCACGATCGAGGACGAGTGCTTCATCGGCCACGGCGTGATGTTCACCAATGATCGTTTCCCGCGCGCGACGAACCCGGATGGATCGGCCCAGACCGATGCGGACTGGAAGCTGGAACTGACGCACGTCAAGCGCCGGGCGTCGATCGGGTCCAATGCAACCATCATCTGCGGCATCACGATTGGCGAGGGCGCCCTGATTGCGGCGGGCGCTGTGGTGACGAAGGATGTTCCCGATTTCGCGGTCGTGGCCGGATGCCCGGCGCGCGTGGTCGGCGATGTGCGCCAGATGGCCGAAGGGACGACACCATGATGCGCGATGTGCTGAATATCGGCGTGATCGGTTATGGCTATTGGGGCCCCAACCTTGTGCGCAACTTCGCGGAGCTGACGGACGCGCGCGTTCACACTGTGGCCGACCTCAATCCCAAGGCGCTCGAGACCGTGGCACGCCGTTACCCGGCGACCAAGGTGACGACCGACGCCATGGACCTGATCCGCGACCCCGAGATCGACGCGGTGGCGATTGCCACGCCGGTGGCGACGCACTTCTCGCTGGCCATGGCAGCGCTGAAGGCAGGCAAGCATGTCTGGCTGGAAAAGCCGATGACGGAGACATCGATGCAGGCGCGCGCACTGATCGATGAGGCCGAGAAGCGCGGCCTGACGCTGCATATCGACCACACTTTCGTCTACACCGGCCCCGTCAAGAAGATGCGCGAGCTGGTGCGGGCGGGCGACCTTGGCAAGGTGCTCTACTTCGACTCGATGCGCGTGAACCTGGGCCTGTTCCAGCGCGATGTGAACGTCATCGCGGACCTCGCCGTGCACGACTTCTCTATCCTGGATTATGTGTTCGGACAGCATCCGACGGCGGTTTCGGCGGCGGGGATCAATCACTACCCGGGCACGCCGGAAAACCTCGCCTACATCACGCTGTTCTATGACAGCGGCTTCATCGCACACGTGAACGTCTCGTGGCTGGCGCCGGTGAAGCTGCGCTCGATCCTGATCGGCGGCACCGAGAAGATGATCACATTCGACGAGCTGCAGCCGTCCGAGAAGCTGAAAATCTATGACAAGGGCGTGTCGATGACGACTGACCCGGCAAAGATCCACGACATGCGCGTGGGCTATCGCACGGGCGACATGTGGGCGCCGAAGGTGGACAACTCGGAGGCGTTGCTGGTGGAATCCCGGCACTTCGTCGACTGCATAAGGTCAGGCGCAAAGCCGATCTCCGACGGCGAGTTCGGCTTCCGCATGGTGGAGCTGATCGAAGCGGCGACCGCCTCAATGCGCGGCCGCGGCGAAACCATTCACCTGCCCTCGAACCACAACAAGACGAAGTAGAGCGACACTGTCATGGCCGTCCCGTTTGTTGACCTGAAGGCGCAATATCACTCGATCAAGGCAGAGATCGACGCCGCCCTTATCGGCACGATGGAATCGTGCGCCTTCACGCTGGGGCCGGAAGTGGCGCAGCTGGAGAAGGACTTCGCAGTCTATGCCGGCGCGCAATTCGCGGCGGGCGTGAACAACGGCACGTCGGCGCTGCATCTGGCGCTGCTGGCTGCGGGCGTTGGGCCGGGCGATGAGGTGATCACGGTTCCTTTCACCTTCATCGCATCGGCGTCGGCGATCCACTATACGGGCGCAAGGCCGGTGTTCGTTGATATTGACCCGGTGACGTTCACGATGGACCCAGCGGCTGTCGAAGCCGCCATCACGCCGCGCACGAAAGCAATCGTTCCGGTTCACCTGTATGGCCAGATGGCCGACATGGACCCGATCATGGCGATTGCGAAGAAGCATGGCCTGTTCGTTCTGGAAGACGCAGCCCAGGCGCACGGCGCCGAGTATAGCGGCCGTCGCGCCGGTTCGATCGGCGACGCCGCCGGCTTCTCCTTCTATCCGGGCAAGAACATGGGCGCCGCAGGCGAAGGCGGCATGACCGTGACGCAGCACGCCGAAATCAACCGCAAGGTCCGGATGCTGCGCGACTGGGGCGCGGAGAAGAAATATCACCACGAGATCATCGGCTACAACATGCGCCTGGAAGGTATCCAGGGCGCAGTGTTGCGCGTGAAGCTGAAGTATATCGAAAGGTGGACCGAGATGCGTCGCGAGGCAGCGAACCGGTACAACACGATGTTCGCAGGCACGGGCGTGTTGACGCCGGTGGCGCTGGATAACCGTCGCCACGTCTACCACATCTACGCGATCCGCACGGTGGAGCGTCAGCGCTGGATCGATGCGCTGAACGCCAAGGGCATTCAGACGGGCATCCACTATCCCTTCCCGCTGCACACACTGAAGGCGTTTGACTTCCTCGGCTACAAGCAGGGCCAATTCCCGCATTCGGAAAAGGCTGCGGCGGAAGTCCTGTCGCTGCCGTTGTATCCGGAGCTGAATGCGATTCAGCAGGAAGAAGTCGTTGCGGCGGTCGCCGGACTTCAGAAACAGTTTCAAGCCGCCTGATGGATTCGAGAGAGTTGTCTTCCATGCGTTTTCTTGTGACAGGCGGCGCCGGCTTCATCGGAAGCCACCTCACCGACCGCATCATCGCCGAAGGCCATGAGGTCGTCGTACTCGACAATTTTGCCTCGGGCAAAAAGTCGAACCTCGATGAGGCGGCGGCGACCGGGAAACTCACCTTGATCGAAGGCTCAATCCTGAGCGCGGATGATCTCGACGCGGCAATGGCCAAAGTGGACATCGTGCTGCACCTTGCCGTTGAGTGCGTGCGCAAGTCGATCGGTGACCCTGTTGGCAACCACCACGCCAACGCCACCGGCACACTCATGGCTCTGGAAGCGGCGCGGCGTCACAAGGTGAAGCGCTTCATCTACTGCTCGTCGTCGGAAGTCTACGGCAACACGTCTGCCGGTGCGCTGAGCGAGGACGAGACGGTGTGCCAGCCGACGACGGTCTATGGCGCGTCGAAACTCGTGGGGGAACTCTATACGCAGGCCTACCTGCGCACCTATGGCATGGAGACGGCGGTTGTCCGACCGTTCAACGCGTTCGGTCCGCGCGAGCATGACCAGGGCGTGCTGGCGGAGGTGATCCCGCGCTTTGTCATTCGCGTCCTCAACGGCAAGGCGCCGATCGTGTTTGGCGACGGCTCGAACGGGCGCGACTTCACCTATGTGACCGACACGGCCGATGGGCTGTGGCGCGCGGCGATGAGCGACGCGATGGTGGGCAAGGTCGTAAACCTTGGCTGGGGCCGCGCGGTCTCCGTGAAGGAGGTCGGCGAAGAGATCCTGCGCCAGTGCGACCGGAATGACCTGTCGCTGGAGCATGTGGCTGAGCGGCCGGGCGACATTCATTCACTGATCGCGCGCACGGAAAAGGCGGCCGACATTCTGGGCTTCCGCCCCACGGTCGATTTCTCCACGGGCGTTCACAATTACGTCCAGTGGTTCCAGCAGCGTTATCCTGATCCGTCCAAGCTGCTGGAAACCGACCATCGCAACTGGACGCTTCCGACCTGACATCCCCGCCTGAACCCGACTGTTCGAGACTTGCCATGATCCCGCTGATGCGACCCTTGATGGACCAGAAGGAAGTGGACGCCGCCGCGCGCGTCATCCTTTCCGGCTGGATCACGCAGGGACCGGAAGTCGCCGCCTTCGAGAAGGAATTTGCGGCGTTCGTCGGCGCGGAGCACGCAACAGCCGTGTCGAACTGCACGACGGGCCTTCACCTTGCCCTGCTGGTTGCCGGCGTCGAGGCGGGCGATGAGGTCATCACCGTCAGTCACTCCTATATCGCGACGGCAAATGCGATCCGCTACTGCAATGCGGAGCCGGTGTTCGTCGATGTCGATCCGCTGACGCACAACATGGACCCGGCGCTGGTCGAGGCTGCCATCACGCCGAAAACCAAGGCGATCCTGCTGGTTCACCAGATGGGCATGCCGGCGGACCTTTCGGCGCTGGTAGCGATTGCGCGCAGGCATGATCTCAAGGTGATCGAGGATGCGGCGTGCGCCGCCGGCTCCGAAATCCTGTGGGAAGGCGAGTGGGAAAGGATCGGGCGCTGCCGGGGCGACGCCTGCGTCTTCTCATTTCACCCGCGCAAGGTGGTCTCGACCGGCGATGGCGGCATGATCACCACGCCGCATGCCGACTGGGCCGCGAAGTTCAAGGCGCTGCGCCAGCACGGCATGTCGGTGCCGGATACGGTGCGGCATGGGTCGGCGCAGGTGATCTTCGAGAGCCATCCGGTGCTCGGCTACAACTATCGCATGACGGATATCCAGGCGGCGGTGGGCCGCGAGCAGTTGCGCCGCCTTCCCGGCATGGTGGAGCGACGCCGTGAGATTGCGGATACCTATCGCAAACTGTTCGCTTCGGCCCAGTGGATCGGCGTTCCGCATGAGCCGGCGTTTGCCCGCACCAACTGGCAATCCTATGCCGTGCGGCTGCCGGATCACGTCGACCAGCGCGCTGTGATGCAAGCCATGCTGGACGCCGGGATCGCGACGCGCCGGGGCATCATGTGCGCGCACCGGGAGGACGGCTATCGCGACAGCGCCCATGCGCCGCTGCCGCATTCGGAATGGTGCCAGGACCGGACCATCGTGCTGCCGCTTTATCCGCAGATGACGCAAGCCGACATCGAAGAGGTTGCGGCCACGCTGAAGAAAGTCACGGAGCCGCCGGCATGAACTCCGCTGTGAGCAAGGCCCTGTCCGCCGCCGCCGCACGCCAGGTGGTGATCCGCCCGACGCGCGGTCTGTTCGATCTCGAGCTGGGCAATGTGTGGCAGTATCGCGAGCTGCTGATCACGCTGATGATGCGTGACATCCAGGTGTTGTACAAGCAGGCGGCGCTGGGCGCGGCGTGGGCGGTGATCCAGCCGGTGTTTGCCGTGGCCGTGTTCACGATCGTGTTCGGCAATTTTGCCAAGATGCCGTCAGACGGCATCCCCTACCCGCTGTTCGCCTTCGCAGCCGTGTTGCCGTGGACGTATTTCGCGGAAGCAACGCGCAGGGCATCGACGGGCCTCGTGGACGACGCGGACCTCGTGAAGAAAGTCTATTTTCCGCGCCTGATCATTCCACTGGCCAAGGTGGCGGCGCCGCTGGTGGATTTCGCGATCGCCTTCGGCGTGCTGCTGGTGATGATGGTCTATTACGGGGTGATGCCGAGCTTCAAGCTGCTGGCGGTGATCCCGCTGATCGGCGTCGCGGCGCTATTTGCGCTGTCGATCGGGATGTGGCTGGGGCCGATCAATGTGCGCTTCCGCGATGTGAAGCACACCGTGCCGTTCATGCTGCAGATCGGGATGTATGCCTCGCCGATCGTGTACCCGCTGAGCCAGGTGCCGGCGGAGTGGAAGACGCTCTACAGCCTCAACCCGATGGTGGGCGTGATCGAGGGCTTCCGCTGGGCAGTGGTCGATCGCGGCAATCCGGACTTCGGCGCGCTGGGCGTAGGGTTGGCTGTGATTGCGGTGATGCTGGTTGTGGGTCTGGTCTACTTCAAGAACCAGGAACGCAGTTTCGCGGACGTGATCTGATGACTGACAACATCGCCATCTCGGTTCGCGGTCTTGGCAAGCGCTATGTGCGCAATGCCGGGCCCAAGCACAATTCGCTGCGGGACGTGCTGCAGGACAAGCTGACGACGCTGCTGACGCTGGGCATCAAGCGGAAGAAGAAGGATTATTTCTGGGCCTTGTCGGATGCTGCATTCGACATCCGGAAGGGCGAGAATGTCGGCATCATTGGTCTCAACGGTGCGGGAAAATCGACGCTGCTGAAGGTGCTGTCGCGGATCGTGACACCAACGACGGGCGAGGCGCGTATCAATGGCCGGCTGGGCGCACTGCTGGAAGTGGGCACCGGGTTCCACCAGGAGCTGACGGGGCGCGAGAACACTTTCCTGTATGGCTCCATCCTGGGCATGACGCGCGCCGAGGTTGAGGCGAAGT
>JAVBYB010000391.1 GCA_030824255.1 bacterium | reverse complement strand
GCGGCCAGGCATTTGCGGCGACGCGCTGGGCAACAACAAACGTCTCTTCGTCGGCGGGAAGTATCCGCCCCTCTTCCGCAAGTCGCGCGACCGTATCGGCGGACAGGGTGACGACGGGACGGCGGCGCATGTCGCGCGTCGCCATCACGCCCCAGCGCCCATCGAGCATGCGATGCAGACGCCGCCCGCTGACCGACAGGGCGCGCAGCGCGCGGATGAGAGCCGCCTCGCCTTCGGCATTGTTCGCGGGCTTGCTCATCGCAGCACCGGGGCGGCCGCCGCGGTCAGTTCGAGCGCGTTGAGCCATTCGTCGAAGGCGGGGTCCTCGCGCCTGTCCTCGATGATGCGGATGGCGTGCGCCACCGTGGACCGATCCCGCCCGAGGGCGGCGCCGACGCGCGAATAGCTCATCCCGAAACCGACCGCAGCGACATACATCGCCACCTGCCGCGCCAGCACCGTGCGCGCCGAGCGGCCATCGCCCGTCACGTCTTCCACTGTCGCGTCCAGCAGCCCCGCCGTCATCGCGACGGCAATCTCCATGTAGACGCGGTCGTGCTCCCGCTTGTCCTTACGCTTCACGCAATCCTCCTGATGTCGCGGCCCCAACCGGAACCGTGGATCAGGATTATAGGATTATATTCCTATCTGTGGGACAGGTTTCCTAACAACTTTTTACGGACGAGGATTTTAGGTTTGGATTCAGGGCGTTGGGTCGAGGCAACACGCTGGCCCGGCGCGACCTGTTACAGGCGATCGCGCCTCAAGCTGTCGGGGTGACAGTCAGCACCACCGCCCAGACGAGCATCCAGCCGACTGCTGCAGCGAAAGCGAGCTTCCAGATGAAGCTCTATTGTGGACGCGCGGATGGATGGGATGCAGGGGCATGCCGCGAGAGAGCGACAGGAAGAGGGTGTGAGCAAATACGCCACAATCCGTACGGGGACCTCCTCGGTCCCAGCGGATGTCATCTATTGAACTACGAAGACCTAAATCGGAGCAACGTCATGACAGAACCGTTCTCTGTATTGCTCGAAAGACAAAAGTATCCGGGATATGGGCGGTGCATCTACTGCCTTTCAGATGGCGGCGCCGCACGCCTTCGCCGCGAGCACATTATTCCTAGAGCTCTCGGGGGAAATGCCGAGATATTGCAGGCAAGCTGCTCCGACTGCGAAGCAAAAACGAGCCATGTTGACGGTGCGCTGGCCAACGCAATGTTCAGGGACCTACGCATCTATCTAAGGCTTCAATCCCGACGAAAAACAACAACCAGAACGACTCACCTTCCAACGACGTTCTTATTGCCGAACGGAGAGACACGGACCGAACTGATGCTCGTGGAAGAAAGGCCAGTAGAAGTGCATGTGCCTCTGCTGTTCCCCCCCGGTCTTGTTTCAGGAGTAAATCTAGATGGCGTCGAAATTCGGACGATGCATTCGATCATACATATCCCAGAAAAATTTCGACTTCCCCCTTCATGTCAACCAAGCGCCAGCCTGAAAATCGAAGGACAGTTCGATGTTTATACGTTCTCGCGCGCTCTCGCTAAGATCGCTCACTGTTTCACCGTAATTACCCATGGCCTTGACGCTTTCGAGCCGTTTCTTCCTCCAATCATATTGGGTGAAAATGCCAATCCACTCCGATACATCGGAGGGACTTATGAACCGCCGCCGCCGCCATGGCCGGGCGGAAAGCATCACATCGCGATGTTCGAGATGAGGAGAGACGGCAACACTTACTTCGGCGTTGATATTCGTCTGTTCGCCCCATTTGGAGAAGGCGGAATGCCAAATGTTGGAATGCCCGTGTATCGCGTGATCAGCGGCTTGGTCAGACAAACACGTACCTAGACCGCTTGCGCTCTATAAACGCTTCCCGGCAACGCTAACGCCGGACACGGGCTTAGGGCACAAACGTCAGCACAACCGCCCAGACGAGCATCCAGCCGACTGCTGCAGCGAAAGTGAGCTTCCAGAGGAGGCTGGCGTGGCGCGCGGGCTGGAAGGGATGGAGGGGCTGCCGGCGGGAGATCGACAGGAAGAGGGTGTAGAGCAGCCAGGCCGCAATCCACGCAGCGAACGGACCGGCGATCCATGCCCGGTCGTCGTTGAACCAGTCTGAGAAGATGGCGCGCAGGTGGAGGCTCCGGGGTTGGCGGGGTGGTTATAGCGGATCTGGCGCGAGCGCGCTGTCATATGACGGCGATGGAATCGCTTTGGGAGCGCCCTTGCCTGCCCGGCCGGCGCTGGATCTGCGACATTCAAGTGCTCAAATAATTGGCTGATTTCGTGACAGTTTTTCGAAACGTCTGAACCGCGCCGGACTGTCACAGGCCGTGTCACAAATGGTTCGCAGAACGGGTGGTAAGGCCTGCCGCGAAACCGCACGCTGGCCAGTAGGCCGGGGGAGAAAATCCGTGCTGATGCAGCTCGCCCGACGCCTGATCAGTGCGCTGGCCGCCACGGCCCTCATCGCCGCGCCCGCCATGGCGCAGGACATGACCGGCGCAGGCGCCACCTTCCCGGCCCCGATCTATTCCAGCTGGGGCGAGGATTACGCCAAGGCCTCGGGCGGGCGTCTCAACTATCAGGCGCTGGGGTCTGGCGCGGGCGTCACGCAGATCATCAACCGCACGGTGGACTTCGGCGCGTCGGACTCGCCGGTCTCGCCCGAGCGGCTGGAGAAGGAACAGCTGCTGCAATTCCCCGCCGTGATCGGCGCGGTGGTGCTGATCGTGAACGTGCCGGGCGTCGATGGATCGAAGATCCGGCTGACGGGCGAAGTGCTGGGCGAGATCTATGTCGGCCGCGTGCGGCTGTGGAATGATCCGAAAATCACGGCGCTGAACCCGACGCTGAAGCTGCCGCAGATTCCGATCTCGCCAGCCTATCGCGCGGACTCATCGGGCACGACGAGCGTGTTCACGAAATACCTCTCCGGCGTCTCGCCGATCTTCAAGGAGCGCACGGGCGCGGGCAACGCCGTGGCGTGGCGCACCGGCCTCGGCGCGCCCGGCAATGCGGGTGTCGCCGCCGCCGTGAAGAACATCAAGGGCGGGATCGGCTATGTCGAATTCGCCTACGCAGCAGAGAACGGCATGTCGGCGCTGATGCTGGCCAATGGATCGGGCAAGTTCGTCGCGCCGAGCGTGCCGGGCTTCCTCGAAGCGGCGAGCCAGGCCGACTGGGCCAACGCCAAGAACCTCGCCGCGCCGATGCTGAACATGCCCGGCGACAATTCGTGGCCGATCGTGACCTCGACCTACATTCTCGTGCCGAAAAATCCGAAAGACCCGGCGCGGACACAACGCGTGCTGAAATTCTTCGACTGGTCGTTCCGCAACGGGACGCCGGCCGCCGACCGCCTCCACTACATCATGCTGCCGCCCGAGGTTCAGGATCGCGTGCGTCAGGAATGGACCAAGCTCTCCCCCGGCGGACAGCCGCTCTGGCCCGCCAACTGAGGTTCGCATGAACACCCCCATCGCCGAACGCCCGCTTCTCGGCTCGCGCAAGATCCATGCGGCGGACACGACATTCCGGATCAGCCTGCATGTGGCGGGGGCGCTGGTGGTGGTCGTGCTGCTGTCGATCCTCGCCATCATGTTCATCGGGGGCAAGCTGGCGTTCGACACCTTCGGGCTGGGCTTCATCTGGGGCACGGAGTGGAACCCGGTGACGCAGGTCTATGGCGCGCTGCCTGCAATCACTGGCACGCTGGTGACGGCTGTGCTGGCGTTGTGCATCGCCTGGCCGATCGGCTTCGGCATCGCGTTCTTCCTGACCGAGATATGCCCCGAGAAGCTGCGCACGCCGCTGGGCGTTGCGATCGAGCTGCTCGCGGCGGTGCCGTCCATCGTCTACGGCATGTGGGGCTTCTTCGTGCTGGCGCCCTTCATGTCAGAGTATGTGCAGCCGTGGCTGACGAACGTGTTCATCTGGATCCCGCCCATCGGCGACAGCTTCTTCTGGTTCACGGCGCCGCCGATCGGCGTCGGGATGCTGACCGCGGCGCTGATCCTTGCGATCATGATCCTGCCTTTCATCGCGGCGACGACGCGCGACGTTCTGCTTTCGACGCCGCAACTGCTGAAGGACGGCGCCTACGCCATGGGCGCGACCCGCTGGGAAGCGTTGACGGGCGTGGTGATCCCGGCGGTGCGCGGCTCTCTCTTCGGCGCGGTGTTCCTCGGCCTTGGCCGGGCGCTGGGCGAGACGATGGCCGTGGTGTTCGTGATCGGAAACGCGATCCGGATGCCGGACAGCGTGATGGCGCCATCGGCGACCATCGCCTCTGTCGTCGCCAACTCCTTCCCTGAAGCCGAGCCCGGCACGCTCGACCTTGCCGTGTTGCTGGGTCTTGGCTTCATCCTGTTCGTGGTGTCGTTCGGCGTGCTCGCCGTCGCCCGCGTCCTCCTGCGCCAGGAGCGCATGTCGTGAAACAACTCACCGCCGCAACCCGCGCCCGCTATTTCCGCCGCCAGCTTGTCGACCGCATCATGGGCGGGCTCTGCATCGCCGCGGCCGGCCTTGGTCTCGTGCTGCTGGGCATGATCCTCTGGATGCTGTTCTCGAACGGCATTGCGGGCTTCTCGCTCGCCGTATTCACGGAATCGATGGCGCAGCCGGGCGCCGGCGGCGGCCTTGCCAACGCCATCGTCGGATCGCTGATCCAGGTTGGCCTCGGCGCAATGATCGGTGCGCCGATCGGGATGATGGTCGGCGTCTACCTGTCGGAAGTGGGCAAGGAATCGAAGTTCGCGCAGGTCGTGCGGTTCGTGAACGATATCCTGCTGTCGGCGCCGTCCGTGCTGATCGGCCTGTTCGTCTACCAGATCGCGGTGGAGCCACTGGGCGGCTTCTCGGGCCTTGCAGGCGCGCTCGCTCTCGCCATCATCGCCATGCCGATCGTGGCGCGGACGACGGAAGACATTCTCCGCCTCGTGCCGCAGGCCTATCGCGACGGTGCGGTGGCGCTGGGATCGCGCGAGAACGAGGTGGTGCGGAAAGTTGTGCTGCCGGCTGCGTTCGGCGGCATTCTCACGGGCGTGCTGCTGGCGGTGGCCCGCATCGCCGGGGAGACGGCGCCGCTGCTGTTCACCTCGCTGGGCAACACCAACTGGTCGACCGACCTGACCCAGCCGATGGCCAGCCTGCCGATCGCGATCTATCGCTATGCCGGCAGCCCCTATCAGGAATGGGTGAACCTCGCCTGGACCGGCGCGATGCTGATCACGGTGGGCGTGCTTGTCCTCAACATTCTCTCGCGCTTCAGCCACGCCGCCGTCGCCGGCAAGCAGGGGGGCTGATATGCTCGCCGCGATGACCCCGACGCCCGAGACCGCCAAGCCCGCCATCGCGCCCATGCAGGCGCCCCGCGTTACGGCTGCCGCCTCCGCGCCGGTAACATCGCCGACCCGCATCAAGATCGACCACATCAACGCCTTCTACGGCCAGAAGCAGGCGCTGTTCGACGTGAACCTGGAAGTGCCGGACAATGCCGTAACGGCGTTCATCGGCGCGTCGGGCTGCGGGAAGTCCACGCTGCTGCGCTGCCTCAACCGGATGAACGACACCATTCCGGGCGCGCGTGTGGAAGGCCAGATCCGGATGGACGGCACGGATATCAATTCGGCCGAGATCGATCCGGTGCAGGTGCGCACGCGCATCGGCATGGTGTTCCAGAAGCCGAACCCGTTCCCGATGTCGATCTACGACAACATCGCCTACGGCCCCCGCGCCCACAAGCTGGTGTCGAACAAGGCGGAGATGGACGAGCTGGTCGAGAAGTCGCTGCGGCGCGCGGCGCTGTGGGACGAGGTGAAGGACCGGCTGGGCAAATCGGGCCTCGGCTTGTCGGGAGGCCAGCAACAAAGGCTGGTGATCGCGCGGGCGCTGGCGGTGTCGCCGGCGGTGATCCTGATGGACGAGCCGTGCTCGGCGCTGGACCCGGTGGCGACGGCGCATATCGAGGCGCTGATCGACGAGCTGCGCAAGCACACCTGCATCGTCATCGTCACGCACTCGATGGCGCAGGCGGCGCGCGTGTCTCAGATCACGGCGTTCTTCCACATGGGCAAGCTGATCGAGGCCGGCAACACTGACCAGATCTTCATGGCCCCCAAGCTGGACCAGACGCAGGACTACATCACCGGCCGGTTCGGCTGAGCCCTATTCGGCTGCGACAGCCCAGCGACGCCATGGCGCCTCTTCCTGCACCATCGGGAAATCATCGTTCGCGGGCGGATGGTTCGCGGGGCGCGCGGGCGCTGCGTCCGGCAGGTAGGACGACATGCGCTGCAGGA
>JAVBYB010000425.1 GCA_030824255.1 bacterium | reverse complement strand
GAAGTAGAAGGACGGCGCGACGGGCGCAGGCGTTGCGGGCTCTGTCGGCGTCGTCGGCGCGGGTGTTTCAGTGGGGCCGGTTGGCGGCGTCGTCACCGGCGTCGTCACCGGCGGCGTTGCGGGCGGATCGTTGGACGCCTGCTCGGTTGGCGCCGGGGTTGTCGGCTCAGCCGGCGTCACGCCCGGCTCTGTCGGCACGGGCAGGGGCGGCAGGACTTCGCCGGTCTCGGCGCTTTCCAGAGGCTTGCCGTCGCCGGTATCGACCGCGGGGTTTTCAGGTTTGCCATCGTCGAACGGCGTGCCGTCCACCGGCGCGCCGGTATTGCCGTTCGGATTGGGCACGGAGCCCAGGTTTGGATCGTCCGGGTTGATCGGGTCGACGGCGTCAATGGGCGGCGGCGGCGGCAGCGCGTTGGGGTCTTCGGGGACTTCCTCTTCCTTGGCGGCGATCTCCACCCACGGCCAGAGCAGCACGTTATTGTTGTCGCATGCTCCCAGCAGCGCCATGGCCGCCACAGCCGCCAGCCCGATCCGCAACGATGACCGTTTCATCCCGCCACTCCCACGCGTCCAGTAAGATCCTGGGTTCCCGTCCGTTCAGTCCCGCCAATCCGGTGGGGCGTCCTCTAGCGGGACGCTGCCACGAAAAGGGTCTCGGCGAATTCCTTCGCCTGCGCCTCGGTGATGCAGCCATCGGGACTGTCCACTTCGCGGCACTCGAAATCGATCACATAGTCCGCGCCATAACGCGAGAAAGTCAGCTGCGCGCCGGCTTCCGCAGTCTGGAACTTCATCGTGGCCTTGTCAGCCGCCGGGACCTGTCCATCGACCTGATAGGCCTTGCTCGACCCGTTCACGATCACGTCGTAGCGGGGCAGGTGGTAGGTTGCGTAATAGCCGTCCTTGGTGACGCGCGGCGGCGTCGGCCGGTCGCTCGCTGTCTGCACGATGCCGCCGGGCAGCAGCATGGGCACGGTCAGCGGTTCGGAGCCGACCGATTGCGGCACGACCACATCGGCCGGTCGCTTGGCGGCGTCGGCTCGGGCGGTTTCCCAGTCGATTGCCGCCGGTGCGACAGCGGGGCCAGCCGGGGTGGAGGCGACTTGCACGTTCTCGTCTTCGGGTGTGGCGGGCGCTTCGGCGGTGGGCGCTGCGGGGGCCGGCGTCTCCTCGGTGCAGGCGGCAGCCGCAAATGTCAGCGCGGCAAGGCCGGCCAGAATGCGAGCTTTCATCATTGTCCTCCGGGGTGCGCCGTCATGTTCGGCTCTGCATAGGAAATATCACTGGCCGCGCCCAGTCGCGTGGCGATGCTGCGCATCGCCGCCGCACGCTGGGGCGCGGGCACAGAGCCGTCGTGCACCAGCACCAGCTCATTCGAATAGGTGACGCGGTCAAGCGCGAGGCCTGCAAACTCCGGCCGTCCGGCCTTCCATGCATTGAAACGGGTCTTGCCCGCAGCCTGATCGCGCCAGAAAGCGTCGATGATGTCTTTCACCGCGCCGTCATTCTTGAACTTCACGACGATCTCGACGCCGGTGGCGAAGCTGCCGGATCCCTGTTGTTCATCCTGCGGCGTTGCGAGGCCGGGCAAGCTGTCGGGCGCCGGGCCCGAGGTAGCCGGGCCAGATGTCGCCGGGGCGCTCACCGGGTCAGATATCTGTGCCGGCTGATTGGCGAAGACAGAAATGCCGACGATCGCCGCGATGATGCCGACAGCGCCCGCAGCCGGCGCCGCCGCCTTGAAGCGGCCCGATACGGAAGAGCCGTCATCTGCCTGTGTCACAGCCATTGCCTCTCCTCCTCGGACATATCCCAGCGGAAACTTCCTGACTTTCAGGCGGTTAGGCTGGCTGATATGTCCCCCCGACAGGTGAAACGCTTACTGAAGCTGAGCGTTCGCCAGATTCAGCATCCGTCCACCACACGGCCGATAACACATATCCGGCTGGCCCTGTATGGGCGTGGAACCCGGATAGGCAGAACACGCCCCCGAACACTGAAGATTCGTGCGCGGCATGGTCGCCGCAAGCAGTCGCGTCTTCAGTTCCGACGGGACCGCGCTCGGATACTTCGTCTTGAGCAGCGCCAGCGCGGCAGACACGTGCGGCGCAGCCATCGAGGTGCCGTTCTCGTAGGCGTAGTAGCACTGCGAAACCGTGGCGCCCGGCTTGGCGGGGTCCGTGCAGTTCTTCATGTACTTGGTGGAAAGGACGCCATCGGGACGGCCATCCCTGTCGTCGTCGCGGGACATGTCGCCGCCCGGCGCCATGATCGTGACGTTTGCGCCGAAGTTCGAATAAGGCGTCAGCTGTCCGCGCGCATCATTGGCCGCCACCGAGATCACGTTCTGGCAGCCGCCGGGGGCGAAGTACTGCGTATCGACGCGCGCATTGCCTGCCGCCGAGACGACGAGGGCGCCAGCGGCGACAGCATCATTGATCGCCGCCTGCATGGAGGCGGGGCAGGGGCCGAACAGGCCGATCGACAGGTTGACGATATCCGCCGGGTTCGAGTTCCAGACTTCGCGGCCCTGGGTGTCGCGCGCCGGCACGGTGCCGGCAGCCCAGCGGATCGCATCGTTGATGTCGGAAAGCTTGCCGCCGCAGCGGCCGAGCGCGCGCACCGGAACGATGGTGACGTTCCATGCGCCGCCCGCGATACCGGCGGCGTTGTTGGTCGATGCAACGCCAACCGTGCCGGCGACATGCGTGCCGTGGAACGAGTCCGAGGTCGTGGCGTCGTCGGGATTGCACCTGTCGCCCGGATCGTTCGGGTCGGCGTCGCGCCCGTCGCCGTCATTGCCCATGATCGGATCGGAGACCATGTCGTAGCCCGGCGCGAGGTTGGGCGAGTTCTTGATGTCCGGATGGTTCATCTGGATGCCGGTGTCGACGACGGCGACCACCACATCGCGCGAGCCGGTATCCTTCGCGCGCGTCCAGAAATTGCTGAAGCCCGCGCCGCCGGCCGACTGGCCAGCCGCCGTGCCGTTGTCGCGGAAGTGCCATTGCAGGCCGAACAGCGGATCGTTCGGGCGCGTGCTGTTGTTGGTCACCGGCGGGGCGGCGGGCTTGCGCAGCATCTGGTTGGTGAAGATGTAGTCCTTCTCGACATATTCGTAGTCGCCCGTCTGCTGCAGCACTTTCACGACGCATTCGGTGGCGAGAACGGGGTCGAGCTTCATCTGTTCGATGTTGGGATCGCCCGCGCATTCCTGTCCGCTCTGCGTCTTCTGCAGGGCGAAGAGCGAGCGCATCGTCTCGACCTTGTCGAGATCGAGCTGGCCTTCGCGCAGCTGGGTCGGATTGATGCCGATGGTAATGCGCATCTGGCCGCCCTCACTCGGCGTGACGATGCCGGAGAGGCCAAGCGCCTCGAGTTGTCGGCCGGCCTTCTCGCGCGCTGTTATGGCGACATCGACATCGAGGCGCGAGCGCACGGCGAGGGCCTTCGGGATCGGCGCTGTGGCGTCGGTTGACTTGCGTGAGATGGCGTCGCCGATGGATTGCGCCGTCTGGCTGGTGGCTTTCATCTGCTGTTCAGCGTCCCGGCGCGCCTCGCGCAGCTTTTCCGGATTGATCTGCACGCCGCTGTCGCGCACGGCCTGCTTCAGGGCCTCTGGGGCCTGGATCTGCGACTGGCGGCGAAGCTCGGTTACGGTCGGCAGTTTTATTTCCGCGCGCGGCGAGACGGTCATGCCGGGCTTGGCGATGGCGGGCGCGCCGTCCGCGGTGACGCGGTTGGTTTCAGGGTCCGCCATGGCGCTGGGCGCCGGCGCTTCGACGACGGGGGGGCCAGCGGGGGCGGCCTGGGATTCCGGCAGCGGCGCCTGGTCCGTGTTCAGTCCGCCCGAGCCGACAGGGTCGCTCGCGGTGAGGTCGAAGGTCTCCGGCTCCAGCACGGGCTCGACCATCTGGACCTTCGGCATCGCGATGACGGAGCCGACAGCATAGAAGCGCTGGGTCTGCAAAAGCTCGTCGACGTTGATGGCGGTGAGCACGATGGGCGCCTGCATCGGACCGAAGAGGGCGCGCTCGTCGACGGAGGCGGCCGCCAGGATCTGTTCGTCTGACAGGACGATGACAGAAGGCTCGGGCGTCGCGCCGCCGGTGATCTGGGAGACGGCATCGCCCGCAAGCCTGCCGAACTCCTCCAGCCGGTCACATCCGGCCGTGCCCGCGAGCACTGCCGCAAGGGCGAATCCGGTCACGTACTTTTTCAACGCCATTTTCCCCGCCTTGCACGCCACGAACTGGTTCGGCGCGCTGTTTACCATGTCATGCCGTCATGGCGAATGGCTCTGGCGCATAGCACGTGTTGCAGCGCCAAAAGCACATGCGTGTCTCATTGTGGCCGGTCCGCCCCATTTAGTCCCTAAAGAGCCCAGCCAGCGCCCCACGCCAGCGCAACCTGAGCATTTCTCATCCGTTCACTGATTCAGGTTGGTCGGGATTTCCCCGGCATTTCAGGTCGCCGGCTCCCCCGGCATGGAGAATGCAGGGCAATGGACATGACAGACGGAGCCAACAGCAAGTTCGTTTCGCGCCTCATGGTTGTCCTCGTGATGGGGCTGGCCTTTGCGGGCTGCGCAATGATGCTGTCTCAGGGCGAGCGGTCGCTGTTCACCGAGACCCGCACCGCAGAAGCCGCGCCCTAGCTTCAGGCGGCGCCGGATCAGACCCACGCTGGGCAGGACTCCGATGGCGACTTCCTGCTTCCTGACGGATATACTCAATTTTCTATAGCAGCGGACGTGCATCCTGCCTTGAGGGGGCTGGAGGTGTGTGAGGGATCGGGGCCAGGGCGTGCGCAAGAGTTTCCGGAACATCATTGTCCTGACGGGCGCCGGCGTCTCGGCTGAGAGCGGCATGGGGACGTTTCGCGACAAGGACGGAATCTGGACGCAGCACAGTCTGGAAGACGTCGCGACGCCGGAAGGCTTCGCGCGCAATCCGAGGCTGGTGCACGATTTCTACAATGCGCGGAGACGGTCGCTGCGCGAGGCGGCGCCCAATGCGGCCCACACGGCCCTGGCGCGGCTGGAGCGCATGGCGGGACAGGCGGGCGCAGCGCTGCTGCTGGTGACGCAGAATGTCGACAACCTGCACGAGAAGGCGGGATCGCGGTCGCTTCTGCACATGCATGGCGAACTCGAGAAGGTGATGTGCGCCTCGTGCGGCATCAAAGGGCCGTGGGACGAGGACCTGTTCACCGGCACGGAATGCTGGAGCTGTGGCGCAGTGGGGAGCCTTCGTCCCGATGTCGTGTGGTTCGGGGAAATGCCCTACGGCATGGACATGATCCACGACCGGCTCTCGGCGTGCGACCTGTTCGTGTCGATCGGAACGTCGGGCGAGGTCTATCCGGCAGCGGGTTTTGTCGAAGAGGCGCGGATGAGCGGCGCGCACACGATCGAGCTGAATCTGGAGCCGTCCGCGAATGCGCGTGTGTTCGGGGAAGGGCGCTACGGACCCGCCTCACAGGTGGTGTCGGAGTGGGTCGAGGATATCGGCCAGCGGCTCAGGGCGTAGGCGAGAGCGCAATCACCAGCGCCAGCCCGCAGAGCGCGAGCGCCAGCGGCGTCATCGTGTAGCGTTCAGGCTTGGAGCGCGAGATCGCATTCATGGCGACGCCGAGGCCCAGATAAGCGGCGATCACCCACATGCCGATGGTCGCGATCGCGGGATCGGCAAGCACGCGCACGACGCCGGCGCGTTCCAGCGCGATGGCGCCCAGCAGCGCGTAGATCCCGATGGAGACGAGGCTGCCGATGCGAAGGCCCCTCGGCAGGCGGTCGTGACCGCCGCCCCAGGCAAAGCGTCCGAGCGGTGCGCCGAGGGCCAGCGCGAACTGGAAGACGCAAAGCGCGGCGAGCAGGGCGCAGAAAATGAGGGCGGCGAGATCGGCAGGCATGACGCCATGTCCCAGCACGCGTGGTGCAGCGTCAATGCTGACGCGGCGTGAACTTGAAAGGGGCCGACTCGCAGGACTACCGTTCGTTGTCTGATGCGGGAGGCGCACATGCCGGATATCGCAATCACCCAGCGGTTCGAGTCCATCGTGGCGACCGGCCTCGGCGACCCGGCGGCGCTGGCGCGGGCCGCGAAGCAGGGCGACATGGCGGCTGCGGCGGATCTTGCCGCGCTGCTGAC
Organism: bacterium; assembly: GCA_030824255.1. Lineage (GTDB taxonomy): Bacteria > Pseudomonadota > Alphaproteobacteria > Caulobacterales > Hyphomonadaceae > UBA7672. The sequence goes on along the minus strand of JAVBYB010000425.1, from coordinate 168 downwards.
GCGGGCGGGCTTCGTCGAGCCTGAGCTTATCATCGACGTCTACGACGCAGCGTCCGCAGGCTGGTTCGGCGACGAGGCGCGCGCCGTCGATCTCACGCGCGGCACAGGCAGGGCGCTGCCGGAGATGTGGCCGGAATACTGGGCCTTCATCGACGACATGGTGAAGAC
>JAVBYB010000406.1 GCA_030824255.1 bacterium | reverse complement strand
GCCACAGTCCACCAGCATAGCCCGTCAGTGTGCCGTCCGCCCCGATCACGCGATGGCAGGGCAGGATGATCGCACAGCGATTGAGCCGGTTGGCGTTCGCCACCGCACGCACAGCCGTCGGTCGCCCGATGCGCTCGGCCATTTCCTGATATGACCGTGTGACGCCGGGCGGCACGCGCCGCAACTCGTCCCACACCTGGTTCTGGAAGTCCGTTCCCGCGCCCGCGACGGTCGACTTGAAATCAAGATTTTTGCCGGCGAAATATGTCGCCAGTTCCTGGCGGATAAGTTTCAGCGCGCTTGTTTCCCCCGGCAGAACCGTCGCGTTGAACTGCCGGCGATAGCGGTTGAGGTGATCCTCAAGCTTCTTGCGCTCGACGAACTCCAGCATATGAAGCTGCGCCTCGTCCGCCACGGCCAGCATCGGGCCCAGCGGCGTGTCGATCCAGTCCATGGCAAATGTTGTCGCGGCGCGCGCCTTGTTGGGCGCATCGCCAAACGTCTTCGAGAAAGCTTCGCGGAAACCGCTTCCGGATTCAAAGCCAGCGTCCAATTGTGCTTCGATCACGGCATCGCCCTTCCTGATGGTCTTGAAAGCATGGCCCAGCCGTCGCGCGCGCGCATACTGTGAAAAGCTCATGTCGAACCTGCGCTGGAAATGCCGCCGGGCTGTCGCGGGCTCGATGCCCATTTCGCGCAGGTCCTCCTCGCTCCAGCGTCGCGACGGATCCTCCTCCACCAGCCGCAGCAGCTTGTCGATCAGCACACCCGGCGCATTCGGATCATCCAGCGGCCGGCATCGCTTGCACGCCCGAAACCCCGCCGCCAGCGCGTCATCCGGCGAGCCATAAAAGGTGATGTTCTTCGACAGCGGCGTCCGGGCGGGGCATACTGGCCGGCAGAAAATCCCTGTCGTCTTCACCCCGACATAGATCACCCCGTCCATTTCCGCATCGCGGCGGACAAGGTGGCTGTAGAGGGTCTCGTGATCAGGCAGGCGGTTCAGCATTCTCGGCCTCGACGGCGACTATCCAATGTAGGCCCAACATCGCCCTGCCGGCAGGCCCGCGCGGCCGGAAAAACGACAGGACCGTCTCCAAGAGCAAACCAGCCGCACTCAAAAATCGGGTCAAAACCGGCGTAGGGGCAGGGGCGTCCTTGACATCCCGGCCTGCCGGCTCTTTGACAGCCTCATGAAACCGCCCACCCAGAGACAGTTGCGCGCCGGCGAGCTTATTCGCCACGCGCTGATGGACATCCTCTCGCGCGAGGAGTTCAACGATCCGGCGCTGCACGGAAAATCCATCACCATCACCGAGGTCCGCATCTCGCCGGATCTCAAGAACGCGACCGCCTTCGCGGCCCCGCTCGGCATCGCCGAAATGGGTCCGGTCGTCGAGGCGCTGAACCGCGCGGCCGGCTTCCTGCGCGGCCGTCTCAGCCGCGAGATCGACATGCGCCACACGCCCAACGTCCGCTTCATCCCGGATGACAGCTATGACGAAGCGCGCCGCATCGACGCGCTTCTCGCCTCCGAACGCGTCCGCCGCGATCTTGAACAGAAAGACGAGGACTAGGCCCCATGTCCGTTGCGGCCGGCCACGCCTTCATGATCGCGATCACTGGCGGCTCTGGCTCCGGCAAGACCACGCTGGCCCGCGCGCTGCACGAACGCCTGGGTGACGCCTGTCAGCTCATCACGGAAGACAATTACTACCATGCCCGTGCCCACTACGGAGCGGCGGCGCTGGCGATGACGCATGCCGAACTTGAACGCACATTCGATTTTGACGATCCCGCCAACAAGGACATGGCCCACCTGCGCAGCGACGTCGAAGCCCTGAAACGTGGCGAGACGATCCAGCAGCCGATCTACGAATTTGCCAGGCACGACCGGAAGCCCGACGCCTTCAAGACGGTTGAATCGCGTCCCGTTGTTATCGTTGAAGGGATCCACGTCCTTTCCGACCGCAGCTTCTTCCCCTTGTTCGATCTCACCGTCTTCGTCGACGCCCCCGCGGACCTCCGCCTCATCCGCCGCATCCGCCGTGACGAAGCCGAACGCGGACGCAGCGCTGAAAGCGTCATCCAGCAATACTTGCGGTTCGTGCGCCCCGCGCAGACGCGCTTTATCGATCCGGCGCGGCATCATTGCGATATCGTGGTGGCCTGCGAAGCGGCGCCGCCCGATCGCGACGCGCCGTCGGACGCAGATTCCGTGGATCGCCTCGTTGCGCCGGTGTGGGTCCAGCTCCAGAAACTCGGCATCGCTGGCTGAGGACGCCATCGCCAGGGATCGGAACTCCTGCCGCCATCACGTGTTCAGTTCCAGAGCCGCGAATGCGGCAAGGAGCATCACATGGCCCAATCTGGTTATGACAAGACCACGCCGCCCGGTGACGCGGCGCCGAAAACGACAGGGCAGCGCGCCCGCCAAGGGCAAAACGTCAGGGGCATGCTCTGGGTTCTTGGCCTCGGTATCGCGTTCGTCGTCATCGCCTATGTGGTGATGATCGCTTTGTCCGCTCCCACGGCGGGCGACAATCAGACCGCTGCGGAAATTGCAACGCCTGTCGACAATGCTGGCACGGTTTCCCCGTCGGAAGTCCAGCCAACCGCTCCGCCGCAGTAAGTCGGTTGCGGTGATGACCCGTCTGAATTAGACTGGTTGTAACAGAGGCTGAAGGCGTAAACGCCAAAAGCCCAAAACCTCCCCCGAGCTCATCCTCCCGACGTCATGGGCATATCGCCCGCGCGTAGCTTTGGCCGGCATTTCTGCGCCGGGTAATCTGGGAGTGTTACATGCAGCCTGATAAAGCGTCGGTCGCAGAGACATCTGTCACGTCGAGCGATCGTCTACGCAACGGGCTCATCGTCATCGGCAGCGCGGCCGCGATCGTCGGGCTGATGATCGCCACCATGGCAGCGCTCACCGCGCCCGGCGGCTGGATGATCCAGGCCGCCAATCAGGCTCTGCTGGATCAGCAGCAGGCCGTCATGACCAGCTACGCCTTGAACCTCGGCGACTAGATCCGCGATCAAGCCGCCGGTCCGCTCTCCTGAATGTCCGGCACGCCCACAATGTGGAAACCCGCATCCACGTGCACGACTTCGCCCGTGATCGAACGTCCGATCGGCGAGAGCAGGTAGAGCGCGCAACCCGCGACGCCTTCCATCGAGGTATCTTCCTTCAGCAGCGACCAGTCACGGCCGGTGCTCATCAGGCCTTTGCCGCCGCGAATGCCCGCCAGCGACAGCGTCCGCATCGCGCCGGCCGAAATCGCGTTCACCCGGATGCCCTTGGCGCCCAGATCGCGCGCCGCATAGCGCGTTGAGGCTTCCAGCGCTGCCTTGGCCACGCCCATGACATTGTAGGACGGCACGGTCCGCTCAGCGCCCAGATAGGTCATGCAGATGATCGAGCCGCCATCCGGCATGATCTCGGACGCGCGGCGCGCGCAATCGATGAACGAGTAGACCGAGATGTCCATCGCGCGGCGGAAGCCCTCGCGCGAGGTGTTCGCCACCATCGAGCCCATCAGTTCTTCTTTTCCGGCAAACGCGATGGAGTGAACGAGGAAGTCGATCTTGCCCCACTTCTCTTTCACCTGCGCGAAAGCGGCGTCCATGCTGGCGTCATCGGTGACGTCGGCGGGGATCATCGTGTTCATGCCGATGGATTCGACCAGCGGACGCACCCGGCGCTCGAGGTTTTCGCCCTGATAGGTGAAGGCGATCTCCGCCCCCTGCGCTGCCAGCTGCTGGGCGATGCCCCAGGCAATCGAGCTGTCGTTCGCGACGCCCATCACAAGGCCGCGCTTGCCCTTCATCAGGTCGCCTGTGGGGAAGGACCATTTGGACATGGGGCGGCTCCTCTGCTGCGTTTCGCGGGGTAGGGGCGTGCGCGGGGGCAGTCAAGCGCGGCCCGCCGGCCGCCACGACAAGTTGCGACGAATTCGCGAGTTCCCGGCGCCGCAGCAGGAAACGGGTGCTATGCCTCGAAGCAGGGCGCTGATCGCAGGCTAAACCTTGCCCACCATGATCGAGCCATTCGTGCCGCCAAAGCCGAACGAGTTCGACATCACCATGTTGATCACGGCTTCCCGTGCTTCCTTGATGATGTTGACGCCGTAGGCGAGGGGGTCGAGCTTCTCGATGTTGATGGAGGGCGCAACGAAGCGCTCCTTCATCATGATCAGCGAATAGATCAGCTCCTGCACGCCGGCCCCGCCCAGGCAGTGCCCGGTCATGGATTTCGTGGCCGAGATCATCGGCTGGTCGGCCGCTTCCTGACCGAAGACTTCGCGTACGGCCTCAAGCTCCTTTACGTCGCCCACCGGCGTCGAGGTGGCGTGCGGATTGAGATAGTCCGGCGCGCGTCCTGCCTGCGACATGGCAAGGCGCATCGCGCGCGCAGCGCCTTCGCCTGACGGCGCGACCATGTCGTAGCCATCCGACGTGGCCCCATAGCCCAGAACTTCGCCATAGATCGTAGCCCCACGGCGCTTGGCGTGCTCGTACTCTTCCAGCACGACCATGCCGGCGCCGCCGGCGATCACGAAACCATCGCGATCCGCATCATAGGCGCGCGAGGCGCGGTGCGGCTCGGCATTGTATTTCGACGACATCGCGCCCAACCCGTCGAACAGGCAGGACAGCGTCCAGTCGAGCTCTTCGCCGCCGCCGGCGAACATCACATCCTGCTTGCCCCACTGGATCTGCTCGGAGGCCGCTCCCACGCAGTGCAGCGATGTCGTGCAGGCCGACGAGATCGAGTAGTTCACGCCAAGGATCTTGAAGAGGGTGGAGAGCGTCGCCGATGCAGTCGACGACATCGCCTTCGGCACGGCAAAAGGCCCGATGCGGCGCGGCGAGCCCTTTTCCCGGGTCGAGTCGACAGCCGCCACGATGGCGCGCGTGCTTGGGCCGCCGGTTCCAACAATGAGTCCGGTGCGCGGGTTGGAGATGATGCTCTCGTCGAGGCCCGCATCCGCGATCGCCTGCGTCATCGACATGTGGCACCAGCCGGCGCCGTCGCCCATGAAGCGCATGGCGCGCTTGTCGATATGGTCTTCCGGCATGGCGTTGGGCTTGCCGTGCACCTGGGACTTGAACCCGCGCTCGGCGTATTCCGGCGCGAAGCTGATGCCCGAACGGCCCTGCTTCAGGCTATCCGAGACGTCCTTGATCGTGTCGCCGATGGACGAGACGATGCCCATCCCGGTGATCACCACCCTGCGCAGATCGGGGCCGCTGGCCGCCATCGCGATATCTCTCCCTGCCGTTTACCCAGTCACTTCGGCCGCCGTGTCAGGCGGCACAACCCAAGCGTGTAAAATCTATCCGCCAATCTTCATGAGGCCAACCTTCATGTCCTTGGCGGTATAAATCTTTTCGCCGTCCAGGAACACTGCGCCATCGGCGATGCCCATGGTCAGATGCGATCTGATCGCGCGGCGAATATCAATCTCGTAGCGCACCAGTTTCTTCTCCGGCGTCACCTGTCCGGTGAACTTGCATTCCCCGACACCAAGAGCGCGGCCCTTGCCCAGCGAGCCTGACCAGCCCAGCCAGAAGCCGACCAGTTGCCACATCGCGTCGAGTCCCAGGCAGCCCGGCATCACCGGGTCGCCCGGGAAGTGACATTTGAAGAACCAGAGATCGGGATGGATATCGAGTTCTGCAATGATGTGGCCGCGCTTGGCGGCGCCGCCATCCAGCGAAATCTCCGTGATCCTGTCCAGCATCAGCATGGGGGGGATCGGAAGCTGGGCGTTGCCCGGCCCGAACAGCTGCCCATGCCCGCTCAGCAGCAGTTCTTCGTAGGAGTACGAGGACTGCCGCGCGTGAAACGCCTGAGGCGAGGTCGAATCTTGTGTCATGGGCCGCTCCACGAGGGAGAGGCCCCGTAACACGCGGGGGTGGGGGGCTCAAGCAGCGGTTTTCGCTGCGTCTGCGAGGAAAAAGCTAGTTATTTTCGGGCATCGACGGCAGGGCGTCAGCGCCCCAAAGATGCACGCGTTTTACCCAGCCCTTGTGGCCTTCAGCTTCGACGCGACACCAGAGATTGCCGCAATCCCCGAGGGAAACCACGGCTCCGGCGCTGAAACGGGCGACCGCGCCCGCATCCGTGCGCGGCTCGCGATGGACCACGCCGGTATCAGTCGTGATGGCGGTGCGCTGGCCGGCGAGCTGCGAGGTGTTCACCCACACTTCATCGCCCAGCGGATCGCGGATCATCCGCCAGTCCTTGCTTTCGCGCACGACGATGACGGGCAGGCCGGCGCGCTCATAGGTCCAGCGAATGGGATAATCCATGCTCGGACCGCCCCGTCCGTTGACCT
>JAVBYB010000394.1 GCA_030824255.1 bacterium | reverse complement strand
GGCGAAGGCCATGCCGGCGGCGGTTAGCGTGACGAGGCGGCGGCGGCGGTCGGACTGGTCGGTTTCCCGCGCCACAAAGCCGCGCCCTTCAAGCTGATTGAGATTGCGGGCAAGGGATTGCTTGGGGGCGTTCAGGCGGGCGCGAAGGTCGCCCACATCCATGGGGCCGACGTCAAAGATTTCCTGCAGCACGTCCATCTCGGGGGCGGAAATGCTGGCGGCGGCGCCGGCGGCTTCGGCCAGTTCGCCCAGGCGACGGGCGGCGGCCCGGATGAGGGCTGCACCCTCGTTCAGGTCCTGATCGCGCAGGTACAGCCGGTTGTCAGCCCCGGAAGGGGCTGCTGGCGCGCCGGGCGCGGAAATGGGTCGGTTGACAGGCATGGCCACGACCGGACAATGGAGAAGCAGGACGCGAAATTCAAGCAAATCCCAAGACAAGCGTCTTTCAAGGACGAGAGAAAATGGCTGCCCCCTCCGCGAATTTTGTCCCCTATGACGACCGTGACGGCTGGATCTGGCTGGACGGTCAGATGACGCCGTGGCGGGACGCCAAGATTCACGTACTGACGCACAGCCTGCACTACGGCTCCTGCGTGTTCGAGGGCGAGCGGGCCTATGAGGGCCAGGTGTTCCGGTCGACGGACCATTCGAAGCGCCTGCACAAGTCGGCGGAGCTGGTGGGGTACAAGATCCCCGTTTCGGTGGCCGATCTGGACCGGATCAAGCGCGAGGTCATGGAGAAGAACGGCTTCTCCAACTGCTACATCCGGGCGTTTGCCTGGCGGGGCTCGGAAATGATGGGCGTTTCCGCCCAGCAGGCCTCTATCCGCGTCTGCGTGGCGGCATGGGAGTGGGGCAACTACTTTGCGGACAAGAACAAGGGTATCCGCGTTACGATGTCCGACTGGAAGCGGCCTTCCCCGGACACGATCCCGTCTGCCGCGAAGGCGGCTGGCCTCTACATGATCTGCACCATGTCCAAGCACAAGGCGGAGGCCGAAGGCTTCTCGGACGCTTTGATGCTGGACTATCGCGGCTATGTGGCGGAGCTGACCGGCGCGAACGTGTTCCTGATCAAGGACGGGGTGATCCATACGCCGCTGCCGGATTGCTTCCTCAACGGCCTCACGCGCCAGACGGTGATAGAGCTGGCGCGCGCGCGCGGTTTCGAGGTGATCGAGCGCCATATCACGCCGGAAGAGCTCTCTGGCTTCTCCGAGTGCTTCATCACTGGGTCGGCGGCGGAAGTGACGCCGGTGGCGGAGATGGCGGGGCATCACTACACGCCGGGTAACATCACCGGCGCACTGGCGGACGACTATGGCCTGCTGGTGCGCGGCAAGATCTCGCTCGACGATATCCGGGCGCGGGCCAAGGAATAGGTCCGGCATCAAGGGCTGGGGGATTCATGCGCGCCGCCGTCCGGATCCTGCTCGCACTCGTCCTTTTGGGCGCGGTCAGCGCTTGTGCGCATGTCAGCGACGCACAGCCTGCCGTCTCGTTGGACGGCAAGTGGAATGTCTTTGTAACATTCGCGAACGGCTCGTCGGCGGCAGAGATGACGCTGACGCAAACAGGCAATGAGGTTGAGGGGCAATCCGGTCCGCTGGATGAAAACCGCTACTTCCCGCTGACTCTCAGAGGACGTCGCTCTGCGACCTATGTCAGGCTCGCGGTGACGCGTGGGACGACGTTTGTCGGCAACATCACGTTCAACATGGAAACGGCGAATTCGGAACTGCTGGAAGGCTTCGGCGAGCTATATGGCGTGACCGTTCAGGTGGTCGCGGCCAGGACCGTGGTGAATACGCAGGCGCCGGCTGTCCACGACTACGCGCCGACCACATTTTTCCTGCAGTATTCGGCGCGGCACAAACCTGGCCTCACTGTCTACCCAGGAGACACGGTGCGCACGTTCACGCTCGATAATGAGGGGCGTGACAAGCAACTGAAGTATCGCGGGATGCCGGGCAATACACTGACTGGGCCGATCTTCGTGACCGGGGCGATGCCGGGAGACACGCTGGTGGTGAAACTCAACAAGGTGAGCCTCAATCGCGACGTAGCGCACATGGCGTCCAGCGGTCTGGATGGCAGGGCGCTGTTGCCGGGCGCCACGCAGACGCGGACACCGAACTGGAACCGCAACTGGGTGCTGGACCGCGAGCGCGGTGTGGCGCGCCCCGAAACGCCAACTGACAATCTGGCCAATCTCGAACTGCCGTTGAAGCCGATGATCGGGTCGATTGGCGTTGCACCCATGTTCAACCAGGCGCTCATGGCAGGCGATGTCGCGTTCCACGGCGGCAACATGGACTATGACCGTGTGACCACCGGCGCGACGCTGTACTTCCCAGTCTGGACAGCGGGCGCGCTGCTTTCTCTGGGCGATGGCCATGCATTGCAGGGCGATGGCGAGATCAGCGGACAGGGGCTGGAGACGTCGCTGGATGTCGAATTCACGGTCGACCTGATCAAGGGGGACGCCTTGAGCCAGGTCTGGCTGGAAGACGCCGACTACGTGATGATGACAGGGATCGAGAACGGCCTTGATGCCTCGCTGCAGCGTGCGACGACAGGCATGAGCCAGTGGTTGAAGAAGCGCTACGGGCTGAGCGACAGTGAGATTGCACTACTGTTGAGTGCGTCCATCGAATACGACATTGCAGAGATCGTCGATCCGCGCCCCAACATTGTGGCGCGGATTGCGAAATCGACTCTCGCGATGCTGAAGCCACTGAACTAGCGCAGCGATGCGACCAGTTCCTTGATGTCCAACGTGACGAACTTGATGCTGGAATCTGCGACGGCGTAAGGGATGAGCAGGCTCTTGTCGATCTTCATCGCGCCGCAGGTATAGACCACGTTGGGGACATAGCCTTCGCGGGTCTCGCCTATGGGCGTGAGGAACGGCTCGACCGAACGACCGAGCACACGCCAGGGCTGCTTCTTGTCGAGCAGGGCTGCGCCGATTGAATACTGCCGCATGGCGCCCACGCCATGGGTGAGCATGAGCCAGCCTTCGTCGATTTCGATGGGAGAGCCACAATTGCCCATCTGCACCAACTCCCACGGATACTTGGGGCCCATGATGAGGCGTCCGCGATTCCACTCGAAGCGGTCTGGCGTTGTAAGGTAGTAGATCGACTCTGCGTCGAGGCGGTGGATGGCGGCGTACTGGCCATCGATCTTCCTTGGAAAGAGCGCGAGACCCTTGTGTTGCGCCGCAATGCCGCTGAGTGGCCTGAGCTCGAAGCTCGAGAATTTTTCCGTGGTCAGCATTTCGCAACTGACTTCACGGCCTGAATACGCCGTGTATGTCCCGTAATAGATCTGGCGGCCATCGTCTTCGGTGAAGTGCACAAGCCGAAGATCTTCAAGCCCATTCTTCTGAGGTCGGGTGATCGGGAATATGACGTTGCCTGACAGCGGCGCGGATTGATGCCTGCGCACCGTGACGGGGCCGCCTTCGCCGTCAAAATGGTCCGCCTGCGCAGCCAGCGCAAAAGGCGGTTCCGGCCAGAGTTTGAAGTCGTTGCCGGAGGTGGCGACGCCTTCACGGAAGGCAATCGACGAAATGTGGCCTTCACCCACCGTGCGCAGGCTCATGACAAACTTCACGGAGCCGTTGTTGACGCCGGTTTGATCCGGATGGGGCACGATGGAGGGGTTCATCATTGCAGCCGCAGCGTAGGAGTATTCGTGGCTGAAATAGGCGCCGATCAGCTTGGCGCGCTGCTCATCTACCTCGCCAAGATCGCCCAGCATGGGAAGCACCTGATGGTAGCGTTCCATGAAAATGGCGTGGGTTTGCCAGTGGCGTCCGAAGAAGTCGTGATCAACCTGTTCCAGCTCTCTTTCGACATCCTCCGGAGAGAGTTCGAGAATTGCGCGGGCAATGCGTTCCGCACGGGTCATATGGCCGTACGGCGTATCGCGCGGCTCTGAGATGATCATGAATGGGCGCAAGACCACGCGTGACGGGTCGGCTGCGAGCAACTGATCGTGGTGATGGAGCTTCACCGGTTCGGGCCGGAAACTCATTGCAGGATGCGCCCCGAGCGCGGCTCATCCGCGGCGCCGACCAGGGCCTCCCGAATGGCCAACGCGGCAAGATGATAGCTCAGGATGGATTCGGCGCCGTGGTTCTGGTTGAGTCCCTCGATGGTCAGGCCATCGTGGCAGATGCCGTCGTCGGGGCGGGCGAGCGCGAGGCCATGGACATTCTCGCCACCAAACCAACGAAAGACCCGGCGTGCGGCAGCAACGTGACTGGCGTCCCCGGTGGCATGCCACGCAGCGAGACACGCTTCGATCGTCGAGAGAGCTTCAAGCGGTTGCTGGTCAAAGAGGGCGTGGCTGGCGCCGGCGTCGAAACAGCTTGTGGCCACCGGGGCGAAGAGCCCGCTGGGCGTTTTTTGTCGAGCCATCAGGCGTTCCAGCATGTCCAAGCCAGCAGATAGCATAGCAGGGTCCTGCAGGAATTGTCCTGCGCGGATGAGTGCGCCGGGAAGATTGGCGTTATCGTAGGAGAAGCATGGCTCGAACCAGCCGTGCGGCTCACGCATTCCAAGCTGAGCGGCGGAAAGCAGGACATCGGCAGGATGCTGCATCAGGCGCGTGGCCTCTTCGATGCCAACAACGGGGCCCGCGCCTTCCAGCAAGGCGCGAATTGTGAGTGCGTGAGCACGCAGCGAGGTCCATCTAGACGTGTGTTGCAAAGCCTGACGGGCAAGATCCGCGGCCCAGATGCTGTCCGGTATGGACCTGGCCGTGGTGCAGAGGGCTTCCAGCGAGCGAGCGCAGCAATCATCGGAGCCGCCGTCATCGAGCCATGTGCGCTCATAGCTCATGAAGTTGCGGAAGCGGCCGCTGTCTGGATTCCAGGCATGGGCGACGAAGGCTGATGCAGCCGCCAGCAAGCGAGAGGCGCCAGCATCAAGCGGCCCGCGAGCCGATAGACGCGCAAGAAGCGCGAGGGCGCGTACGTTGTCGTCAGTTGTGTAGCCGTGCCTGCGATCCGGGATGCCGAAGCGAGAGTGCTGGAACAAGCCGCAATCATCCGACATGACGACCAGACCCGTGGTGCGGGGATGAGCAAGGGCGCGAAAACGTTGCTCGCGTTGTTGTTGATGGGTTATGCGCGCTGCAGACGCGATGCTGAGGATCGAGGCCGCCACATTGCGCCAATGCGACGGCTGTCCGGCCTGCCAAGCACGCCGGGCCATCGCGTTGCGATGATGGTCATCGGCCAACAGTGCTCCGATCTCGCGGGCGAAGGCGGCTGAATCGCCAAACGGGCATATGACGCCGACATTGTCGGCGAGCAGATCCATTGCGTGCCAGTACGGAGTGGAGACAACCGGCTTTCCGAGAGCGACGGCATAACTGAGCGTGCCGGACGTGATCTGTGCCTCGGTGAGATACGGCGTCACATAGATGTCGGCCGCCTGCAGCAGGTCGAACAACTCCTCTTCATCGACGAAGCGATTGATGAAACGGAGATTGTCCGCAACTCCGAGGGAGCGGGCGAGACCGATCAGGCTGTCGCGATAAGCCTCGCCTTCATGGGCGACGATGTGGGGATGGGTCTGGCCGACGACGAGATAGGTGGTGTCGGGCTGTTTCGCGACAATGTCAGGCAGGGCCTGGATGATTGTCTCAATACCTTTGTTCGGAGACAGCAGGCCGAACGTCATGATCACGCGCCGGCCAGTCAGGCCGATGGGAGCCTTGAAGGCGTCCGTGGCGGCGAAGGGACGCTCGGGCGCGCCGTGAGGGATGACGTGCACCTTGGTGGGGCCGGCATGATGGACGCGTTCCAGCAGGTCGGCGCCGGTGTCAGTCATGGTGATGACAGCGGAGGAGAGGGAGATGATCTCGTCCATCACGCGCTTCTGGTTGGGAGACGGACGCTCAAGAACTGTGTGCAGCGTCGAAATGATCGGGCTCTTCAGTTTGCGCAGCAGCCGCAGCAGGTGGACGCCGTCAGGGCCGCCGAAGATGCCAAACTCGTGCTGGAGGAAGACGATCTGGACACCGGACTCGTTGAGCTGGTCGGCGACGCGGTCGTAGGCTTCGACTTCATCTTGCAGAATTATGTCGGTGACGTCCTCAGGATAGTCGTGGCGTGTGCGGCCGTCTTCCATCGCAACGACACGCCAGGACGCAGCAGGCAGCTGGCGGCGGAGGGATTCGAACGTATCGCGGGTGAAAGTAGCCAGGCCACAACGACGGGGCGGAAAATTGCCGATCATAGCGGCGCGGCTGATATCGGGGCGTATGATGTTCCTGCGATCCACGGCCTGCATTGAACGCACGATTGCCGTCGAGGAGTCGAAGCCCATCGATTGGTTCCATCTGTAGGAA
>JAVBYB010000398.1 GCA_030824255.1 bacterium | reverse complement strand
GGCGAAGGAAGCCACCGGCGCCAACGCCACGGTGATCTACGTGCCGCCGTCGGGTTGCGCCGCCGCCATCCTCGAAGCCATCGACGCCGAAATCCCGCTGATCGTCACGATCACGGAAGGCGTGCCGGTGCTCGACATGGTGAAGGTGAAGGATCGCCTGTCGAAATCGAAATCGCGCCTGATCGGGCCGAACTGCCCGGGCGTGCTGACGCCGGGCGAGTGCAAGATCGGCATCATGCCGGGCAACATCTTCTCCAAGGGCTCGATCGGCGTGCTCTCGCGCTCGGGCACGCTGACCTATGAGGCGGTGTTCCAGACCACCAATGAAGGCCTCGGCCAGACGACGGCTGTCGGCATCGGCGGCGACCCGGTCAAGGGCACGGACTTCATCGACGTGCTTGAGATGTTCCTTGCCGACGACGCCACCCAGGCGATCATCATGATCGGCGAGATCGGCGGTTCGGGCGAGGAAGACGCCGCCCAGTTCCTCAAGGACGAAGCCAAACGCGGCCGCAAGAAGCCCATGGTCGGCTTTATCGCCGGTCGTACGGCCCCCAAGGGCCGCACCATGGGCCATGCCGGCGCCATCGTTTCAGGCGGCAAGGGCGATGCGGAGTCGAAAATCGCCGCCATGGAATCGGCCGGCATCGTCGTGTCGCCGAGCCCGGCGCGCCTGGGCGTGACGATGACCGAGGTTCTGAAACGCTAGCGGTTCAAGCAGGACAAGCGCGCTGAAACGCTGGGGTTTCCGCCCTCTGTTCCCCATATGAAACGGTCTGCTAACCGGTCACGGGCTTATGTGCAGAATGTCTCACCCTTTTGGGTTGAGTCGGGCCGTAAAAAGCAGCATCTGAGTGCCACCACGCGCGTCCGGGGCAGGGGCCCCGATTCCGGCGCAACAGGACGTAAAAAATGAACATCGAGGCGAAGCCTGGCGAAGTCCGCGGAATGGACAACGAAGCCATGCTGGATACGGCGTTCCTCTATGGCGCCAACGCCGCCTACATCGAACAGCTCTACGCACAGTACGCAGAAGACCCGAACTCTGTCGGCGAAAGCTGGCAGCGCTTCTTCCGCGGTGTGGCTGACGCGCCTGCTGATGCGACAAAGGCCGCCAGGGGGCCGGAATGGCAGGAGCCGCTCCGTCACCAGAATGGCGAGCTTGTCTCGGCGCTCGACGGCAACTGGGCGCCGGACGCCAAGCCCGCCCCGAAGAAAGCCCCGCAGGTCGGCCCCACGATCGCACCGGCAGATCTCCACCAGCAGGTTCAGGACTCGATCCGCGCGATCATGATGATTCGCGCCTACCGTATCCGCGGCCACCTCGCCGCCAACCTCGATCCGCTGTCCATGCTTCGCCGCGAAGAACAGCCCGAGCTTGATCCGCGCACCTACGGCTTCGGGCCGAAGGACATGGACCGCCGCATCTACATCGACAACGTGCTGGGCCTCGAATACGCGACGCCCCGCCAGATGATCGACATCCTGCGCCGCACCTATTGCGGCACGTTCGCCGTCGAGTTCATGCACATTTCGGATCCGGACGAGAAGGCCTGGATCCAGCAGCGCATCGAAGGCAAGGACAAGGAAATCTCGTTCACGCCGGAGGGCAAGCGCGCGATCCTGAAGAAGCTGGTCGAGACCGAAGGCTTCGAGCGCTTCCTGCACAAGCGCTATCCGGGCACCAAGCGTTTCGGCCTCGATGGCGGTGAAGCCGCCGTGCCGGCGCTGGAGCAGATCATCAAGCGCGGCGGCGCGCTCGGCGTCGACGAGATCATCTTCGGCATGCCGCACCGCGGCCGTCTCAACGTGCTCGCCGCCGTGATGGGCAAGCCCTACCACAAGATCTTCTTCGAGTTTCAGGGCGGCAACACCCAGGGCTCCGACGACTACGGCTCGGGCGACGTGAAATACCACCTCGGCGCCTCGTCGGACCGCGAGTTCGACGGCCACAGTGTCCACCTGTCGCTCACGGCAAACCCCAGCCACCTCGAAATCGTGAATCCTGTCGTGCTGGGCAAGGCCCGTGCGAAGCAGTTCTTCGATGATGCCGAAGCTGGCGGCGCGCGCGCCACCGATCCGAAGGCGCGTGATGCGCTCCGCGCCAAGGTCATGCCGCTGCTGCTGCACGGCGATGCCGCCTTCGCAGGCCAGGGTGTTGTCGCCGAATGCTTCGCGCTGTCCGGTCTTGCCGGCTACCGCACGGGCGGGGCGATGCACTTCATCGTCAACAACCAGATCGGCTTCACGACGGCGCCGTCCTTCTCGCGCTCCTCGCCCTATCCGTCGGATATGGCGAAGATGGTCGAAGCCCCGGTGTTCCACGTCAACGGCGATGATCCCGAAGCGGTCGTCTACGCCGCCAAGGTGGCCGCCGAGTATCGCCAGCTGTTCCGCAAGGACGTGGTGATCGACATGTTCTGCTATCGCCGCTTCGGTCACAACGAGGGCGACGATCCGACCATGACGCAGCCCCAGATGTACGCGAAGATCCGCGATCAGTCCTCGACGCGCGAACTCTATTCGCGTCGCCTGGTCGACGAGGGCGTCATCACCGAAGACGGCGTCAACGAGATGGTCTCCGAGTTCGAGACCTTCCTCGACGCCGAGTTCGAGAAGGCCAAGACGTTCAAGCCCGGCGCCGCTGACTGGCTCGATGGCAAGTGGGCCGGCCTCGGCCTGCCGAAGGATGAGGAAGGCCGCGGCAAGACCGGCGTTCCGATGGCCAAGCTCAAGGAGATTGGCAAGAAGATCACCACCGTTCCGGATGGTTTCAACATCCACAAGACGGTCGCCCGCACGGTCGATGCGCGTCGCAAGATGGCCGAGAGCGGCGAAGGCCTCGACTGGGGCATGGCTGAGCACATGGCCTATGCCACGCTGCTGGAAGAAGGCTTCCCGGTCCGTCTGTCGGGCCAGGACTCGTGCCGTGGCACGTTCACCCAGCGCCACTCGCACTTCGTCGATCAGGTCACCGAAGAGCGTTACACGCCGCTCAACAACCTCTCGCCGACGCAGGCGCACTACGAGGTGATCGACTCGCTCCTCTCCGAGGAAGCTGTGCTCGGCTACGAGTATGGCTACTCG
Organism: bacterium; assembly: GCA_030824255.1. Taxonomy (GTDB): domain Bacteria; phylum Pseudomonadota; class Alphaproteobacteria; order Caulobacterales; family Hyphomonadaceae; genus UBA7672. The sequence continues at coordinate 3,318 of JAVBYB010000398.1, read as the reverse complement.
CTGACGGCCCCCCAGACGCTGGTGCTGTGGGAAGCGCAGTTCGGCGATTTCGCCAACGGCGCGCAGGTCCTGTTCGACCAGTTCATCTCTTCGGGCGAACGCAAGTGGCTGCGCATGTCCGGTCTCGTCTGCCTCCTGCCGCATGGCTATGAGGGGCAGGGGCCGGAACACTCCTCCGCCCGCCTGGAACGCTTCCTCCAGATGTGCGCACAGGACAACATGCAGGTCGTCTATCCGACGACGCCGGCGAACTACTTCCACGCCCTGCGCCGCCAGATGCATCGCGACTTCCGCAAGCCGCTGATCGTGATGACGCCGAAGTCGCTGCTGCGTCACAAGCGCGCCGTGTCCTTCTACAAGGACCTCGGGCCGAACTCGTCCTTCCACCGCATCCTGCCCGACGGCGCGGAAGTGCCCGAGTGCAAGGCCGAGGTCACGCTGAAGGCCGACAAGGACATCCGCCGCGTCGTGATGTGCACGGGCAAGGTCTATTTCGACCTCTTCGAAGAGCGCGAGAAGCGCAAGATCGACGACGTCTACCTGCTGCGCGTCGAACAGCTTTATCCGTTCCCGGTCGCCTCGCTGATGAAGGAGCTCGCGCGCTTCCCGCAGGCAGACATGGTCTGGTGCCAGGAAGAGCCGCGCAACATGGGCTCGTGGAACTTTGTCGACTGGAACATCGAGAAGACACTCGAGAAGCTGGATGTGAAGCACAAGCGCGCCCGCTATGTCGGCCGCCCCGCCTCCGCCTCCACCGCCGCCGGCACCATGGCCCTCCACAACAAGGAGCTCGCCGCCTTCCTCGATGCTGCGTTCGAGAAGTAGGGCTTGCGCCTTCGGAAGAAACGACAGCCGCCCTTCGGGGCGGCTGTTTTCGTTTGTGGTCTAGGTCGCGAGATGCGCAGCGGCCCATTTGCCGAGGCGCTCCACCGCCTGTCGCGCCGGGCTCAGCATCGCATAGCGCGCCTGGAACACGTGGAACATCTCCGGCCAGATCTCAAGCGTCACCGGCACGCCCGCAGCGCCGAGGCGTTCGGCCAGCGCGGTTGAATCCGACATCAGGATTTCGGCTTCCCCGGTCTGGATGAAGGTCGGGGGCAGGCCACGCATGTCGGCATCGAGAAGAGGCAGGCTGCCGCCGCCGCCGAAATACTCCTGCGCGCGACGCGACAGGCCCTGCGTCGTGAGGAACGGATCGCGCTGCGCCTGGGACGTGTGGCTCCAGCCCTTGTTGGCAAGGTCGACCCACGGCGACAGCAGGATCAGTCCCGCCGGCATCGCCTTGCCGCTGTCACGAAGCTTCAGCAGGCTCGCAACCGCGAGTGCGCCGCCCGCCGAATCTCCGGCGACAATCACGCTCGATGCTTTCACGCCTTCGCCCATCATGCCGAGATAGGCGGCGACACAGTCTTCCACTGCGGCGGGGTGGCGGTGCTCCGGCGCGAGGCGATAGTCCGGAATGATGGCGCCGACCTTTGCGTGGCCTGCCACCTGGCTCGCCAGCCCGCGATGTGAACGGGAGGACCCCATGGTGAAGCCGCCGCCATGGCACCAGAACAGCACATTGTCGCCGTTGGCGTCCTCCGGGAGCAGGCCAAGGCAGGACACGCCGTTAAGCTCGATCGGCGATTCGGTCGCGATCGGCGGTGTCGGGTCTTTTTCGGCAAAGGCGTCATAGGCGCGGCGCAGCGCCGCGATATCGGACGGATCCGCATTGTTCAGGCGGCCGGCGACGGCCGCTCTCGCCTGCGAAAGCTCGCTGGTGTCCGATGATACGGAGCTCAAACGCATTCTCCCACGCTCCAGCCCCAGGGCGGAGCCAAGCACAGGCGCATCGCAAACGCCATGCCGTCATCCACGTCCCGGACGCGCGAGGCGCCCGGCGCGAATCACATCTGCATCGTCCAGCCTTCAACCGCCATGGCGGCCTGGCGGACAGCTTCGGTCAGCGTCGGGTGTGCATGGCAGGTGCGCGCGATGTCTTCCGACGACGCGCCGAATTCCATCGCCACACAGATTTCGGCGACAATTTCGCCAACGCCCACGCCGATCAGATGCGCGCCCAGAACCTGATCCGTCGCCGCATCGGCGAGGATCTTCACGAAACCATCCGTCTCGTGGTTCGTCTTCGCGCGCGAGTTGGCGGAGAAGGGGAACTTGCCCGTCTTGTAGGCGATGCCAGCGGCCTTGAGTTCTTCCTCGGTCTTGCCGACCCAGGCGATCTCCGGTTTCGTGTAAACCACGCCCGGAATGATGTCGTAGTTCACATGTCCTGCCTTGCCGGCGATCAGCTCGGCGCAGGCGACGCCTTCGTCCTCGGCCTTGTGCGCCAGCATCGGGCCCGTGGTCACATCGCCCAGCACCCAAACGCCAGGAGCCGACGTCTGGTAGTGCTCGTTGGCGATCACGCCGCGGCGGTCCGGCGTCACGCCAACCGTCTCGAGGCCAAGGCCTTCGGTATAAGGGCGGCGGCCGATGGAAAGCAGCACAATGTCCGTGTCCAGCGTTTCGCTATCGCCGCCGGCAGCCGGCTGCATTGACAGCTTCAGCTTCGATTTCAGCTTCTCGACGCCCGTCACCTTCATGCCGAGTTTGAAGTCGATGCCTTGCTTGGCGAAGATGCGCTGGGCCTGCTTGGCGACTTCGCCGTCCGCGCCCGGCAGGATGCGGTCGAGATATTCCACCACGGTCACTTCCGCGCCGAGACGACGCCAGACCGATCCCAGTTCCAGGCCAATGATGCCTGCGCCGATCACGATCATGCGCTTCGGCACGGCTTTGAGCGACAGTGCGCCAGTGGATGAGACGACGCGATCCTCGTCGATGTCCACGCCCGGCAGTGGCGTCGGTTCGGAACCGGTGGCGATAACGATGTTCTTCGCCTCGAGCACCTTGTCGTTGACCACCACGCGGCCGGGGCCGTCGATGCGGCCATGGCCGTTGAACACGGTGACCTTGTTCTTCTTCATGATGTAGGCGACGCCGTTGGTGAGGCCCGTCACCGCATCGGCCTTCTGCTTCAGCATGTTCTCGAGGTTGAGCTTGAGGCCCGTCACTTCGATACCTAGGCCGGCGAAATCCTTGCCCGCTGTCTCATAGAGTTCGGAAGCGTGCAGCAGCGCCTTGGAGGGGATGCAGCCCACGTTCAGGCAGGTGCCGCCCAGCTTGTCGCGCTTCTCGATCAGCGCGACCTTCAGGCCCAGCTGTCCGCAGCGTGTGGCGCAGTTGTAGCCACCGGGTCCGCCGCCGATGATGACGACGTCAAAGGTCTCGCTCATGGGTCTCGTCTCACGTCCGTTCGCGTTGCGCGCGAGCTAT